>JAGVJW010000110.1 GCA_020050895.1 bacterium
AATTGATTAAGGAGCTTGGTTCCGCAGGAACAGTATCGGTTAGTGCGTCGGATAATTCCATTATCGTTGTCCGCACGCCCACAGGGACATACGAAATGAAGGGATTCTCGTCGCAGGAGTTTCCGCCGATACCGCTCTTCCCAGAGGCGCAAAAAGCACAGCTTAAAAAAGATGACATGATGCGCATGGCCAACAAAACTGTGTTCGCAGTGTCTACGGAAGAATATCGGCCAAGTATGACGGGTGTGTTTTTTCAGTTTGATTCGAATATGGCAACAGCCGTTGCTACAGACGGTTTTCGCCTTTCGCGAGTCAATGTTGATTCGCATGGTGATGGGAATTTCCCTGCAAACCTCGAAGCCATTATTCCTGCACGAGCGGTTGATTTACTGAAGAAAATCGACGATGATGTATTGATGGAAGTCTCTCGGACTCATGCTCGCTTTACTATTGGTACGATGACGATTACAACACGGGTGATTGACGAAAAATATCCGCCGTATCAAAATGTGATTCCTAACGATAATGATAAATCACTTATCGTAAATCAACGCGAAATTCTCAGTGCCATAAAAAGAGTAGCGCTGTTTGCCAATACAAACACGCGGCATGTGCGTTTTAAAATTGACGCGAAGAGCCTTTCAGTACATTCTGAAGATGAAGAGGCAGGGGGAAAGGGTACTGAAAATATTCCTTGCGAATTTTCGCACGATAGTTTCGAGGTTGGGTTTAATTATCGATTTCTTGAGGAAGCAATCAAGAATATCACATCGGATGACGATCCGGATCTGAATGTAAAGATGACGTTTTCTTCGCCCATACGAGCGGTCTTAATCACTCCTGGTTCACGTTCGGAAACACTCCTGATGCTTGTTATGCCCGTAAAGATTTGAGACCCAGGGCTTGTTGAATGGTTATAAAATCGGTGACGGTAGCGCATCTGCGCTGTCATGAGCATTCCCGAATAGACTGTGCTACAGACATTACGGTTCTTGCCGGTCCCAACGGATCGGGCAAGACCAGCATGCTGGAGGCAATCAGTATTTGTGCCATCGGAACCACATTTGTACCTGTTCAGGACAGCTCGCTGATCATGTCGGGCAGGCCTGCCTGCACTGCTTCAGTCGAAGCTACATCCGACGTTGATATACCATACCGCGTTGGTGTTGAAATCCGTGAAGGTGTGCGAAAGAAAATTTCTTCCACTCATGGCTCGAACATTACTGCAAAAGATTTGATAGGCGAACTGCCGATTGTTGCATTATCCCCCGATCACAAATCGATAACGTTCGGAGGCCCTTCTGAAAGAAGGTCGTACCTCGATCGCGTTATGGCGCAGTGCAGCCGTCGGTATAGGGATTTACTATATGAACATCGCAGAGTGCTGAAGCATAGAAACGCACTGCTTAGCAGACATGAGTGGAATGAGCTGGTTGTGTGGTCGGACAAGTTCATTGAGCTAGGCGCTGAAATAATTGAGCGTCGTTATCAGTTTCTAAACGAGTTGATACCGGCTGTCCGTGATGAGTACAGTATTGTTTCGGAGAAGAAAGAATTGATTGACATGAACTATCAGCCCGATGGAGTTCCAAGCGAGATGATAGGAACCAACAGGACTGCGTTGGCGGACATCTTGCGTGAACAGTGGCATCGTGTTGCAGATAGGGAGAGGGTGAGAGAAACAACGTTGTTTGGGCCGCAAAAAGACGAAGTGGAGATTGTTATCAATGAACGACCGGTTCGCGACACAGCATCGCAGGGCCAGCACAAATCGCTGCTTATTGCACTGAAACTTGCAGAATGCCGAAAACTTCTCGAGCAGAGAAATGAGAGACCTGTTGTGCTGTTCGACGATGTTTTCTCTGAATTGGACTTCGACCGTAGTGCACAGGTTCTTAACCGAATCCTTCATTTAAGGATGCAAAGCTTCATAACAACAACCGATGGGAGCAGGCTCCTCGAGCGCATAGACAAACACGTCAATACGTCGGTATCCGTCTTTGTAGTCGATAAGGGGCAGGTAGAACTAAACTCAGCAATAGGAGCAGCGAGGAGTGAGGCCGCATGACAACTCCACTCAAGGATTTGCTAAATGATGTTATAAAACGATATGGTTTGGAGCATGCCATCATCAGAGAACAAATGCCTCGAATATGGGCGCAGATGGTGGGTCCGCGTATAGCGAGAATCAGCGAAGTCCGTTCGTTTGAAAATGGCGTTCTTAATGTTCGAGTACGCGAAGCGGCGTGGCGAAGCGAATTAATGTTGCGCAGAGAACTTCTGCGTAACCAGTTGAATACAGATCTCGGTAGTGAGATTGTAAAAGAGATCATCGTCAGGTAGACACCTAAGGAGAAGTGAATGGCAGAAGAAGCGGTAACATCAAAAACCACGTACACCGAAGAAAGTATCAAGGTCCTGGAAGGGCTCGAGGCTGTCCGCAAACGTCCGGCGATGTATATCGGCGATGTTGGCGAACGCGGATTACACCACCTGATACAAGAAGTTGTTGATAATTCCATCGACGAAGTGCTGGCCGGTGTATGCAAGAACATTTCGGTAGTGTTACACTCCGATGGTTCCTGTTCTGTACAAGACGACGGTAGAGGAATACCAACTGGTCCGCATCCGATAAAGAAAATCTCGACTCTCGAAGTTGTGATGTGCACGCTCCATGCAGGAGGAAAGTTCGACAAAAAATCCTATAAGGTTTCTGGTGGATTGCATGGTGTTGGCGTGAGCTGTGTGAACGCTCTCTCGTCTGATCTCAGTGTTCGAGTAGAACGCGAAGGAAAGATTTTTGAGCAGAAGTATAAAATGGGAGTGCCAACATCATCCGTCGGCGTTGTTGGAGAGTCTGCAAAAACAGGAACACATGTTCGGTTCTGGCCGGATGCCACCATATTTAAAACGCTGGTATTCCGGTATGAAAAAGTTGCCGAAAGGCTGCGCGAGTTGGCCTTTCTAAATCCTGATGTAACGATCCATTTATACGATGAGCGAGATGGACAAAAAGAAACATTTGCATATCGCGGTGGATTGGTAGACTTTGTTCGGCATCTGGATCAGCATGCGACGTCCATAACCAAACCCCTCGTCATTAAGGGTTCGTTTGTGGCTGAAGACGAATCAGAGACACAAGTAGACATCTGTTTACAGTACAACTCCGGGTATTCCGAAACTGTACTGTCGTATGTAAATAACATTAATACCGTCGAAGGAGGCACGCACGTCAGCGGTTTCAGATCCGCCCTTACGCGAACTCTTAACGCGTATGCCATTGCAAACAATTTGCTAAAAAAGGATGCATCGCTTGTTGGCGACGATTTTCGGGAGGGCCTGACGGCAGTAATCAGCGTCAAGGTAGCCGAACCACAATTCGAGGGACAGACAAAGACCAAGCTCGGTAACGGCGAGATCGATGGAGTTGTCCGCTCCATTGTCAACGAGGAACTTTCGAAACGTCTCGACGAGAATCCCAGCTCTGCAAAGCACATCATTGAGAAGGCTGTTCAGGCATCGGAGGCGCGTGCTGCCGCGCGAAAAGCCAAGGATCTGATTCGAAGAAAGGGAGCGCTCGAAGGCGCAACGCTTCCGGGTAAGCTTGCAGATTGTTCGCTGCGCACACCGGAAGACACAGAGATATTTCTTGTCGAAGGTGATTCAGCAGGGGGCTCTGCCAAGCAGGGTCGCGACAGAAGGTTTCAGGCTATCCTGCCCCTTAAAGGAAAAATCCTGAATGTACACAAAGCGAGACTTGTTAAAGTTCTTGAGAATGAAGAAGTCCGAACCATCCTCACTGCTATCGGCGCCGGTTTCGGCGATGATTTTGATTCAAGCAAGGCACGGTATGGAAAAATCATTCTGATGGCAGATGCCGACGTTGATGGTTCGCATATCAGAACACTACTGCTGACGTTGTTTTTTAAGCACATGCCCGATCTTATCAACGATGGTAAACTCTACATTGCCCAGCCACCGCTTTACAAAGTGAAGAGGGGGAAGGGTGAGTACTACGCCTACGACGAAAAGGAGCGTGATGAGATAATCGAGCGGATACGTAAGGAACGTTCGGAACGAAAGGGGAAAGGGGCAAAAGCAGGCAAGACATTCAAGGCCGACGACGGCGCTGAGACAATCGATATTATGGAAGGCGATGACGTTGCAGAGCAAAATCAAGTCGTTGAGGAAGGTGCAACTCCCGATGGCATTACAATCTCCCGTTTCAAAGGGCTCGGAGAAATGAATCCGGAACAGTTGTGGTCTACCACCATGAATCCCGAAACACGGACACTGCTGCAAGTCTCAATAGAAAACGCTGCAGAAGCCACGCAGATTTTTGAAACACTCATGGGTGAAGATGTTGAACCGAGACGTGCCTTCATCGAGCGCAACGCACAGTATGTGCGCAACTTGGATGTGTAGAGTGAATGAAGAATCGACAGTTGTGTAATGTATGTATACGTTTAAAAGTGATTTAAGCGGTAGGGAGTATCCCGTAAGTCAACGGGTAAGGGGCAGCAGCATATTGCCTCCCGTTCTGGATTTAATAAAGAAAGTTAAATCCAGTTTTGATGATGATTCCGCAATTGCAACCAGTGAGATTCAGGAGTTCAGAGATAAGTATCTCGAGAATGTGGTACTGAATGCAACCGGACAATCGGAGCTAACAGGTTTAGGGAAGGAAGTATTTGAGCATTTACGACAGAATCAGATAATTGCCGATGAAGAAGACCAACTTTTCGTGAAGGATTTAACGTTTGGTCAGCGAATGGCAGATGCTGTTGCCCGTTTCGGTGGTAGCTGGAGATTCCTTGGCTTGTTCTTCTTTTTCATTCTCGGTTGGATTCTCGTTAACATATATCTGCTGATTGGTAATCCATTCGATCCCTTCCCATTCATTCTGCTGAATCTCATACTATCGTGTCTGGCAGCGGTACAGGCGCCGATCATCATGATGAGTCAGAACCGTCAGGAAGAAAAGGACCGTCAGCGTGCCCGTGGCGATTTCAAAATTGATTTAAAGGCTGAAATCGAAATTCAGCTATTACATGAGAAGGTCGATCACCTTACCAAACTTGTTAGGTCGCTGATTAATCATTCCAGCGCTTCCGAAGCGGAAGCTGAATAATACAATGCCAAACCACCATGCCGGGTATTACGGATACCCGGCATCACGGTAAATCTGGAAAAATCCTAGGTTCTTTCTCCCAAACTCACACCTCCGAAATACCTTCTTCGGTCAGCCATTTCCAGATTCTTATTGCATAGAATCTGAAAGCAGGTGCTGTTGCCTTGCATAGCGATGTCTACAGACCAGCCGAGGAAAATCTCCCACAAACGGAACCACCATTCGCCGTACGTTTCCATGACTTGCTGCTTATGGCTCTGCCAGTTGTGATACCAAAGCTGAATTGTCTGCGAATAGTGAATTCCAATGTTTTCAACACTGTGAATTTCAAAGCCGGCGAGCTCAAGTCGTTTTACAACGAATGAAAGGGGCATGCTGGCGTCTGCGCCGGGGAAGATGTATTCCGACATAAACAGTCCCCATGCCAGCGACTCAGCATGAATGCCATGCTTTAAGCCAGCTATTTGCAAGAAGAACAGCCCATCGTCTTTTAGCAGACTGTTAATCTGTTTCATAAATTTTGTGAAGTACTTTATGCCGACGTGCTCTGCCATCTCCAGACAGGAAATTTTATCGTACCTATCGGCAGGAATACTTCGGTAATCCATTCTGTGAATTCGGGCTCTGTCTGCAACACCCCACTCCTTGCATCTGTTATTCGCAAAGTCAGCACCTGCCTGTGCGATTGTAATGCCAGTGGAGTCGGTTCCATAATACCGTGCAGTATGTGCTACCAACGTTCCCCAGCCACAACCAATGTCGAGCAAACGCTCACCAGACTTTAGCTGAAGTTTTTGGCTAACCAAATGCAACTTCTGGTCCTGGGCTGTCTCCAGATCTTCGTTTCCAGTTTTGAAAAAAGCCGACGTGTACACCATTCTCTCACCCAGGAATGCTGCAAAGAAGTCGTTCCCGCGATCATAATGGTCCCTGATAATTCTCTCATCCTGACTCTTTGAATGTATAATCACCGATGGAATAAACTTCTTTACAAAGAAGTTATAACTATGGCCAGTAAGACGATAATTAAAGAATCTATTCCGATTTTGAAGTAAGAGTTGTGCATCGCACGCAATGTCTACTCTGCCATTTATATAGTCTTCGATGAACTGAGTCATCGGAACCTTCCCCTCTGTCTGATAGCGCGATCCAACACGACTATCACGAGGTATTACAATATCAGCCAACCGCGCACTCCTCAAATCCACTTCTTCCATACCTGCCTTTCCTGGTTTTAATTGAATCGCATCATCTGCCACTCTGCAATAATACAGTCTACATTTGGTACAACGCCGTCATAATGCTCTGGAATCACATTCTAAGGCTGCAGGTAGGGGGCAAGTACTTAGTATAGGAGCATCTTACATTGTAGTGTCAGGCCTCCCACAGCGGTGATGGAATTGTTCGATCTCGTCCGAAATCTCGGTGCATTCAATGAATATGTTCGATCTCCTGAATAGAAGTTGAAATATGGCGAGCGGGTCTCAAATTTCATTACTATCAATGGTGAAGTTAAATATCTCAAGTAAATGCAGGGTATGTTTCCTGGAAGGATATTCTGCCGGGAAAGGTGCAGAATTCCTATCAAACTATTTTCAGGCTTGGGAAGCATTTAATTTTTAAAAAATGAATTTGGAAATTTCTCCGGGGGGGGGGGTAGATTGTCTCTTCGGTGCAACAACGGGCACGTAAACATCATTTTGTAGGGAGACGGGAATGGGGGCCGCATCGGCGCAATGATAGTCACAGTGCCGTAATAACAGCGCACTTTTTCTTCAGAAAGGCGAAAGGTCAGGCTATGTTGTATTTCCGGAAAACCCGAACCACCAAGGTCGGGAATTTGACACAATGTAATATTGTGTATAAATGTGTGCTGGCAATAGCTGTGGTTATTGTGTTGTTCTTTACGGCATTCACTCTTGCTTCTGCTCAGGTGAGCGGATCGTTTAGTAAGGTGCAAGATGCATGGTGCGCCTGTACGGGAAAAATTGTTGTAAATGTCTATGGTTGCCTGTCAAATCGCTCGTGGAAACTTCTGGAAGGCAGTGTCTATGAAGGAGTGAATCTATATACAGGCACTGTTATTGCAGAAGGTACCAATCTGGGATCATCACCGGCCGACCTGGTGGGCTATGTCGAGAACTTGTGTCCGGGAGACTACACCTACTCACTTGTTGTACAGTCGTTGGCAGTATGGACATCTGGTCCCGATGCAGGGAAACCCATCTGGGGAGTTCTTCAAGTAAGCACAATTACCATCAACGGACCAAACGACTATCTGAGTGCCGATATACAGACCAATAACGGCATCTGTGCCGGCTCGGGATCGGCGACGGTTACAATTACCGGTGGGAATGGGGGTACGGAAATTATTTGGGAACGATGGAATGGAACCATATGGATTGGAGTACCTGGTACGGAAAATACTTTC
>JAGVJW010000241.1 GCA_020050895.1 bacterium
ATAATGTCAGTCTCGTCAGAATAAATGCTCTCAAAGCGCAACGTGCAATTTCAATCTCCAATGTTCACCTAGTACTAGGTGATGATCCGAATGAAATCTAACCGAATATTAATCATAGCATTCGTGTGCGCAGCTTCAATAATTTCTATTAGTTGCGGCAGTCGCGGAAGCAATTACGCTGCCAACAGGAGAATTTTTGTTTTAAGCGATACAATGATGCATCATCTCAGGTTGGATACTGCAAAGACTGAACCGCTGAGAGGAGTACTATTTCTAACCGGTAAAATTACTGCCGATGAAAGCAAGATCAAAGATGTGTACCCATTTGTGGGTGGTACGGTAACAAGTGTAGAAACAGAGCTTGGTGATTTTGTCCATAAGAACCAGGTGTTGGCTGTTATCAAGAGCGGTGAAGTAGCTGATTACGATCGCCAGCTCATCGATGCCCGGTCTGACGTAGCCGTGGCACAAAAAAATCTTACTATTCAACAAGAGTTATTGCAAAGCAGGTTATCGTCGGAACGAGATATGATTTCCGCCAAACGCGATCTTGCCAAGGCCGAGGCTGATCTGCAGCGAATCGAAGAGATGTATCGCATTTATAGCTTTAGTAAAAATTCGGAATACCTCGTTAAAGCGCCATCGGATGGATATGTGATTCGAAAGGACATTGTAACTGACATGACGCTGAGAGCAGATCGAGCGTCAAGCATTTTCACAATTGCAGATCTAAATGATGTGTGGGTAATGGCGGACGTGTATGAAAACGATATTTCAAAAGTTGCTCCAGGCGTTGCTGCAGAAATTACTACGGTGGCATATCCCGACAGTGTTATTTACGGAAGTATTGATAAAGTGTACAACATCCTCGATGAGCTCACACGCACAATGAGCGTGCGAATTAAACTGCACAATAGCGGTGGATCACTTAAGCCCGGTATGGCCGCAACCATTAGCATTCAGTATCGGCGTCAAGGAACAATGACGGCCGTACCATCATCGTGTATTGTTTTCGACAACGGCAAAAACTTTGTTGTTATATACAAGAACAATATGAATGTGCAGGTTAGAGAAGTTCAGGTTGCCGAGACAGTGGAGGAGCTGACGTACATCAAATCTGGAATTCGACCCGGTGATGTAGTTGTCAGTAAAGGTCAGCTATTTATTTACGACGCACTGACTGATTAAAGAGGCATTGTGATTCGAATTCTCAGATCGGTTATTGCATTTTTTCTTACTAACAGACTCTTTACGTTTGGTGCAATAGCTGTAATTGCATTCCTCGGAGTAATTAGCTATCTCAACACTCCAATCGACGCGTTTCCTGATGTTACCAATACACAGATAATCATCGTTACACAGTGGTCCGGACGCAGCGCCGAGGAAATCGAGCGATTTGTCAGCGTGCCCATTGAATTGGCAATGAATCCGATACAACGCAAAGTGAATGTGCGTTCGATTACAATGTTTGGCTTGTCCGTTATCAAAATCATTTTCGAAGACGACGTCGACGATAGTTATGCTCGACAACAGGTTTACAATCAACTTAGAGTTGTGGACCTGCCCGAAGGTGTTAGACCGGAAGTTCAGCCTCCTTACGGTCCGACGGGCGAAATTCTTCGGTACGTTATTAAATCAAAATCACGCGACACGAGGGAGCACCTTACACTGCAGAATTGGGTAATAGACAGACAATTGCGTAGTGTTCCTGGAGTAGCCGATGTTGTTGCATTTGGCGGCCGTATAAAGATTTATGAAGTTCGCGTCAATGCAATTCTCTTACAGAAGTATGGCATAACTCCTCTCGAAGTTTATCAGGCAGTCGAACGCTCTAACATCAACGTTGGTGGTGACGTTATCGAAAAAAACGGTCAGGCATTTGTTGTTAGGGGGCTTGGACTACTCGATTCGATCGATGATATAAACAACATCATCGTAGCTCAGGTTAACAATGTACCCGTTCTTGTTAAACATGTTGCAAGTACAGTAGAGAGCGATCTACCTCGGGTGGGTCAGGTTGGATTGAACAATAGCGATGATGTTGTAGAAGGCATCGTTGTAATGCGAAAGGGAGAAAATCCAAGTCAGGTTATCAAACGCGTAAAGGAAAAGATCAATGAACTGAATACAACTGTTCTTCCATCCGATGTAAAGATTGAATTGTTTTACGACAGAGATGTACTGATGAGGTATTGTACGTCTACAGTAATGAGCAATCTTTTCGAAGGGATACTTCTCGTTACTGTTGTTGTATTCGTTTTTATGGCCGACTGGCGCACAACTATCATTGTATCACTAATAATTCCCCTTTCGCTACTATTTGCCTTCCTGCTGCTTAGGCTGAATGGTATGAGTGCCAATCTTCTATCACTTGGCGCAGTTGACTTTGGAATAATTATCGACGGTGCTGTTGTGATGGTTGAAGGTTTATTTGTTGCTTTGGATCATTTACAGCAGCGAATAGGCATTGAGCGATTTAATCAGATGAGTAAGCTTGGCCTTATCAAAAAGTCTGGGGCAGAATCCGGCAAGGCAGTGTTCTTTTCAAAGCTTATCATCATCACAGCACTGGTTCCAATCTTCAGTTTTCAAAAGGTCGAGGGGAAGCTATTTGCTCCTTTGGCCTATACTTTGGGGTTTGCATTATTAGGTGCTCTGTTATTTACGCTAACACTCGTACCTGTATTGAGCGCGATATTACTTTCAAAAAACGTAAGGGAACGACGTAACTCATTCGTGTTGTGGATAGAAAGGGTAATCACAAAATCTTTCAGGTATACCTATCACAGAAAGAAGTCCAGCATCGGTGTTGCAATTGCAATACTGGTAGCGGTTCTTGCATCAACTCATTTTCTGGGCACAGAGTTCTTGCCACAACTGAACGAGGGTGCGTTGTGGGTCGAAGCAAAGATGCCCATGAGTATGTCGCTGCCTGAGGCTGTAAAGATGGTCCATAAGCTTCGAGATGAGCTCCGAACATTCCCAGAAGTGAATGGAGTGTTGTCGCAAACGGGTAGATCGAACGATGGCACAGATCCAAGTGGCTTTTATTATGTGCAAATGCAGGTGAATTTGAAACCCAAAGATGAATGGGAAAGGAAGATGAACACCGATGAATTGATTGCAGCAATGGATGCAAAACTTAAGCAGTTTCAGGGCATCAACTTCAACTATTCGCAGCCAATTATCGACAACGTACAGGAAGCCGTTGCCGGAATGAATGCTAACAATGCAGTTAAGATCTACGGTCCGAATCTTTACGTGCTTGACACAATTGCAGAGAGGGTATTAGCTGCAATCGAACCCGTTGCTGGTATTCATGACGCGGGCATACTTCGAAATGTGGGGCAGCCGGAAATTCAAATACGTTTCCAAGAACAAAAAATGGCGCTGTATGGAATTACAACAGCCGATGCCCAGGCCGTTATTGAAATGGCAATTGGAGGCAAGACTGCAAACGTCAAATATGAGGGAGAGCGCAAATTCGACATACGCATACGCTATCCGTACGATGAACGCAAAGATATCGCAGAAATTCAAAAATTACTTGTACCTACCTTGGTTGGAACTAAAATCCGATTGAGCGAAATAGCCACAATTACAACTCAAACGGGTCCAGCATTTATTTATCGCGATAATAATAAAAGATTCATAGGAGTAAAGTTCAGTGTGCGCGGCAGAGACCTTGGTGGTACTATTGCCGACGCACAGGCACGAGTGCAAAGTGCCGTCCACCTGCCAAAAGGCTACTCTATTCATTGGACAGGTGAATTCGAAAATCAGGTTCGTGCAACAGCACGTCTCCTTCAGGTAGTGCCAATTAGCCTCATCATCATTTTTATTTTACTTTTTATGGCATTCGAAAATGCACGAGATGCTGTTCTGGTTTTGATAAACGTACCCTTTGCATTGATAGGAGGCATTTTAGCGTTGCACGTAACCGGAATAAACTTCGGCATTTCAGCGGGTGTTGGGCTTATCGCCCTGTTCGGAATTTGCGTGCAAAATGGAGTGATCCTGGTTTCTGTTTTCAGGAACAATCTTAAGAATCACGTATCGTTCGACCGTGCAATCGAAGAAGGCGTTATTTCGCGAATACGTCCGGTAGTTATGACGGCCATGATGGCTGCCATTGGCCTGGTACCCGCAGCCGTATCAACAGGTATTGGCAGCGAGTCCCAACGCCCCCTTGCTGTAATCATCATAGGCGGACTTGTGACCTCTACCATCCTAACGTTGTTAATTTTCCCCATTATATACCGGTTGTTTGGAAAGATGGAACACCATCATGGGTTGGGAGCACTATCAGTACCTCATAGCGTGAGTAATATCTAAATAATAGTGCATGCCAATGTACCGCTTCAGTTGAAATGAGTAGGGTCAATTATTCGGTCTAATCGGTGCTTACAAATGGTGGTTATGCTACCAAATCGTTGAATGCTGTTGCACCTGGTCACTTCGCTATGAAAATCGTTGGCTATCTTGCTTCAAAATCATTTGGTCGGTTTTAACGAAATCTTCGCACTTACTAGGCTACGCGACTCTCAAATGCCAGAACGGCGACAGTCGTCACGATAATACTATATAATGTTATTACTTCAATCTCGTGGGCTACATCCGTATGGCTGCTGCCTTTGAGGACGACGAGACGAGTGATCATAATTAAGTATGTAGAAGAATTGATTAATGGTTTCGCCTGCAAGGTATTACGTACGGATACCCGGCAGTGTGCTCCGTCGACGTAGAAGATCTAAACAGGGGACGTGGCCAACACCCTAAAATGATTCCTCAGCAACCTCACAAAGCACAGACGATAGGTCGTTAAACGTGAATTCGTCTGGCTCCTTGTCAAAGAGTGGTAGCTCGAGCGTGGATACGTCGCCGGTTACAACAATGCGTAAACGCATATGCGATTCATCGTCGAAAGTAATCTTTAACGGGATAAACATTTTGAACGAAATTGGTACATCTGCTTGCTTGACTCGCATGGTAATCTTCCATTTGCCGTCTGCCTGTTGCTCCTTCTTCCACGCATAGGTGTATGTGGGAATTTGGTTGCCATAAACCCACTGATCAAAAAACCATTCTAGATTTGCTCCCGTCAGTTCTTCAATTGTCTGTTGAAATTCTCTTGTAGATGTTCGCTTGCCTTTATATCGGGAATAAAACGTACGCATGACGGTAAAATAAGTATTTTCATCCATTGTATTTATATTTATCATCATGTTTCTTAGCATGTGAAGCACCCAAGCCCCTTTTGAGTAGACAAAGATGCTATAAGCTCCTGGCTCAGTGGCGCCCATATCGACTCTGTATCCGAGGCTGATGGCAGGGGGCGGCAAATTCTTGCCTATAAATCGTTTACCAAACGAAAGGATCTTTGTTCTGTATGATTCGAGAAGATTAAAGAATTTCTTTGAGTCCGCTGCAGCGAGCTGTGAATACATTAATGCCGAATACTCTGCAAAACCTTCACTTAACCACTGGTCTCTGTATGATTTGAAGTCGACGTTAGATCCCCACCATTGATGAGCAACTTCGTGAGCAATGAATTGTTCGGTAAAAAAGTCATTGTCATCTGCAGTGAAAAATGTCTGCGACGATAAATGAAGTAGACCCGGGAACGATTCACCATGATTTCCCGGTAGCTCCGTGGCAATAAGTGAATCAATGGAAAGCTTTCCATAGAGCTTTGAAAAGAATAGCAGTGATTGCTGAATATCCTGTGTTACAATGTCGGCCTGATTCGTTGTTTTGTACAGTACTACAGCTTTTGGGGCGCCGCCGCTGGCTGCAACATCATTTCGTTTAAAGAAACCAATGTG
>JAGVJW010000169.1 GCA_020050895.1 bacterium
AATATTATTATTCCGACGATATGGGGGCAACGTGGACCCAGGTGGCAAATGCCTACCTCTCGTTAATCGGACTCTGGAAAACGGATTGGGGCCTTGGTGACACATCAGAGGCCCGCGTCGGCAGGGACCTCTTGCTTGTGAATGCCTTGACCAATGAACAGATCGCGTTAGACTGGCAGGAGAGGATTGCGTCGCAGGTGTGGCCGGAATCAGATTCAGCAACCATTCGTGTGAGGACCGGGTCCGGGCCACGTCCAAACGAAGCGGTCCTATGGTCTCTTGGTTTTCATCCCAGCGATCGGGATTTTATTTGTCTCGGGGCACAGGCGGATACGCTTATGGGAGGATCGTGGTACCATCGAACTGCATTTTTTTTAACAACAGACCGCGGAAACACATGGACGTTGTTGAAGATTGAACCTCCCATATATATTCCAGACACTTTATCGTCTTTAGACACTGGAGAAAATTATTTTAATGGTCCTCGTGTAAGTCCAGGGAACTCACAAGCCTTCATTCCATACTACAGGTGGTATCAGCCGCGCTCCCCGGGTCCTGATAGTATCACGGAGTCAGGTCTTATTCGCTATACCCTACCACGCAGTACCGGGGTTACCGAGGTTCAGGGCAATGCCGGAGTCAGAATATCGCCGAATCCTGCCGATGAGTATCTCAGCGTGCGCATCGATGCTGCCCAGAGGATCAGGAGCATTCGCATCGTTGATGTGCTGGGTAGGGAGCAGACTGCGGTACGGTATCAGAACCGTGCAGAGGCCGAGGTCATTGTCGATGTCAGCATCGTGTCGAGCGGATCGTATTACGTCGTGATCGAAACTGAATCGGGAGTCAGCAGTGCACCGTTAACCATCATCCATTAAGAGTGATCCCGGTTTGAACAATGTCCAGATGAAACTTGGCAACGCAACCGCCGCGATGTACATCGTGCGTTGTTCTGCACGAGGAATGACCGTTGCGATGACTCTCGTCGTCGAAAACTGGTGACATCACATTGAGAAAATTTTGTGGGTTCAATCACATCGCTAATGCGCTGGATGGCATCGTTTACGACAATAGAATCATGAAAGAAGCAGTTTAAATTACACAACCACAGGATGTTTTGTCTACAACATATGGAGTTATCCAAGTTCCATTGTGTTAAAGTCTGAACCGTGCGAGGCCGATAACACCGCTGAGAATTGGTCTGTCTGTTACGAAGTAAGTAAGCACATCTCTCGATGTAATTCCCATTTCCCAAAGTCCATTGAACAGAGAAAACGTAACGCCAATAGGAACGAACACGCCCATGTTACCGCCGCCTCCGAGGCCAACCCCAACCTTCATCCATACTTCGGGCTGCCAATCAGCTCCGGCACTAACGATTGGCTCACCAAGCGATCCGGCTTCGGTGTTCAATGGATAGATGACATCGAGTCCAAACCGCCACCGTTGCGACCATTCAAAAGATCCGCCGATTCTCAATCTTGATGGCAGCGTTGTTGTCTTAGAGTTCAGGCCGTCCCATGTGAAGTAATATCCATCACCTGTGATTTTAGGTGCTTCTTCGAAAATGTTGTAGCTGCTGAAGCCCGTGCTGGTAACGCCGTTAAGGATTGTGTCCTTTGCCTGAAACACGTTACCGTTCCAAATGATTTGTCCGATGTCGACTACCGACATTCCGACCGTCATCCTGCCAAGATTAACAGTCACCCCCAAGTCTGTACTCCAGCCGTTCCCAATGTGTTGGTAGTCAGTTCCTGGTATGAGTGAAGGCGACGTTGCCTTTCCATAGCTGATGCCGAAGAATGGTGCCAATGCTGAATACGCTTTGAGCTTACCGTTATCGGTCAGAGCATCAATCATGGCATAGCCCATCAGGTATTTAAGGCCTATACCGAAATATATGCTGGTTTCTTCCCTCTCGAAGTTTACTATACGAATGCCGTACGATCCTCCTATCTCTCTGAACCACAGCATAGCAAGTCTGGTATCGTCGAAGATTTCGGAGAAGGATTGCGGATTGGTTGAATAACCGATAGTATCACCATTTACATTAACTGCAACTGAATCGAAGTATTCGAAGTTTCTTCCCTGAAAAGCAAGTTGTGCAGCAGCTTTGTTAAATCTAAACGTGCCGCTAATCCGTTCACGAAGTGTAAGGGCAATTCCGCCCCATGAATCGCTTTGATACGAAGCGCCAGCAATAATTACATCGACGCTGAATCGAACACCCTTGCCGGCAAAATCACTTGCAGCACGGATTTTCTCTGCTTCATTGAAAGTGCCGCTTGATGTCTGCGTAAGCAAATTTGACAGCCCGGCCCTGTTGAGTGCATCACTGTGCAACGAAATACCCCCTTCAAGTGCGGTAAAGGACCACGCATGTTTGCTACGCACCACTCCATAATCCACCGGCGACGCAAGCCGCCATAACGTTGACTGAGGAACGAAGCCCAGGTTGGCAGGGTTGATGCCCACACATTGATAATCCGATGCAACGGATGTAAGGTAACCGGTAAATCCAATTCGGGAATAATCTGAAGCCTCGGTTTGTGCGAATGCCTTCACCGATGCCATGATGATTACTAGAATAAACGATGATAAATGCGTTCGAAAGCCGGAATTCACAGATGTTCTTCGATCATTGCTGCAACGCGTACTGCCTCGGCCCCTTCCCGTAAAGTAACTGCGGCATCAGTACCGCGGCTGATACTTTCAAGGAATGAGCGTTGTTCCTCGGCGATAGCGTTCACAGGATCAACCTTGGGTGTATCGTAAACAATTGTACGATCTCCGTGAGATGTCGAAACGGTGCTGACCATAATTTGATGACTTGGATCCACTGCGCCGTGCTCAATCAAATGATACCAGTCCACCTTACCATCTGCGAGATCGAGTGACAAATAGCTGTCGCGCTGAAAAACCCGCAACTTGCGCATTGGTTTCGCAGATATGCGAGAAGCAGTAAGATTTGCCACACAGCCGTTGTCGAAGGTCAGCCTTGCATTGCAGATATCCGGAGTGTCGGTGAGTACTGCAACGCCAGTAGCCTGGATGTCGGTGACATGCGATTTCGTAAGCCAAAGCAGTAAATCAATGTCGTGGATCATCAAATCGTGAATCACGCTTACGTCTATTGCGCGCGGTTTGAACGTAGACAGTCTGTGACCTTCGATAAAACGCGGCTCGGTAATGAAGGGGGCTACTGCACGCACTGCCTGATTAAACCGCTCAACGTGTCCTACCTGTACAACCTTCGATGTAACCGAAGCCTTGGCAATCAGTTCAATGGCTTCATCGTATGTGCCGGTAACAGGTTTTTCGATAAATGTGTGAAAGCCCCTTTCCAAACATCGCATTGCAATGGCGTGATGAAGAATTGTGGGTGTTGCGATTACAACAGCATCCGTGTCCTGAAGTGCATCAATGTCGTGAACCCATGGCACTCCATGGTCTGCGGCTACGGCTCTACCACGCAACTCATCTGGGTCTACAATTGCAACAAGCTTTGCACCCTGCTGCTGGCTCCAAAGTCTGGCGTGTATTGAACCAAGATGTCCCGCCCCGATAACTGCAATGCTGATGTCTTCCATATAAGCAAATTACGTGTGGGGAAATGATACGCTAATGATTGTTTTCTCCGGACTTTGTATCATCGGTCCTGGGGTGAGCTTTTTTATATGCCTCCTTCAAACGCTCAACACTGATGTGAGTGTATACCTGTGTAGTTGATAACGATGCATGCCCCAGCATTTCGCTTACCGCTTTCAAATCTGCTCCGTTATCCAGCAGGTGCGTTGCAAATGAGTGACGTAATACATGTGGACTTTTTCGTGCCGCTTCGGTAATAGGGCGGAGAGCCTTTTGAACAATGCGATAGGCCGACACCGACGTCAGTCGCTGGCCGCGCGTACCAAGGAACAGTGCCGTTTCTTTCGGCAGGGGATTGAAGTCCTTGCGCACAGTCAGGTAGAGTTCGATAGAATCAACAGCGGCTTGAGTGACAGGTACAATTCGCTCCTTCGAGCGTTTACCCAACACGCGAACAACTCTGCGTTTGAAGTCGATCTCTCCGATGTTGAGTTGCAGGGCTTCGCTAATTCGTAGTCCTGAACCATAGAGCAATTCGCAGAGCGCTTTGTCGCGTTTTCCTTGATTTGTTTCCAGATCGAATGAAGAAGCCATTTCAGATGCTTCCTCCTGCTGCAGAAATGATGGAAGCGTTGAGCTAATTTTTGGTGAGACAATCATTTGTGTCGGATTCCGATCGAGTTCGCCACTGCGAACAAGGTATTTGAACAACGATCTAACAGCGGCCAATTTTAGCCGAATGGACTTTCGTGAAATACCTTTTTGATGCAACCATCCGGCGAAGGGGCGTATGTCGGCTTCTGTGAAATCTCCGATGTCCATCGATCTCTGATGCACATTGCTGCAGAACTCCACAAACTGCTTTAACGCAATATTGTATGCAACAATGGTATGCGCGCTTGCCCCCTTCTCAACTTCGAGAAAACGAACAAAGATTGATATTGCATTCAGCAGAGTCACCGCGGAAAAATAGGGTCAGATGTGCAGTGAGCCATAATGTAGTTTTGCAGATCAATCTAATGCGGCATGCTACATATTCGGAATTACATTAACGGTACGTTTCACGACCCGCAAGCTCATGAGTGGGTAGAGAACATTAATCCCGCTACCGGTGAGATTTTTTCACTTGTGGCACGTAGTGGTGCCGCCGACGTAGACGCTGCCGTTGCCGCAGCCAAAGACGCATTCCCTCAGTGGAGTGGGCTTACATTGAAGCAGCGTTCTGATATTCTGCTGAGGGTTTCGAAGAAAATCGCAGAGCATTTCGAAGAGCTTGCCAGAGCCGAGACTGATGACAATGGAAAGCCATTGTGGCTATCGAAAGCGATGGACATACCACGTGCAGAGGCCAACATGGCATTCTTTGCCACTGAGATTCTTCATACCGAGACAGCAGCGCACGTTACCGACCACCATGTATTTAATTACACCGTTAGATCGCCGCTGGGAGTAGTGGGATGTATTTCGCATTGGAATCTTCCGCTGTACTTGTTTACATGGAAGATTGCACCAGCCCTGGCAGCAGGCAATTGCGTTGTAGCAAAACCAAGTG
>JAGVJW010000253.1 GCA_020050895.1 bacterium
AAAAACTGTTTTTACAGAGTCAGCAAATCCATAGAAGGCTGCTGCGGAGTTGTTTGTGAGCGGAGCGGCGGACCCATCAACGATAAAAATCGATGTGAACAGAATCAGTAGTATGGCCGCAACGTTCTGCTGCATCGTCCTCGTAGGTTTGTATGAGTAAAATCCCGTAGCCGGGAAGCAATATAAGCTCATCTGTGCGATGACACCAAACAAAAACTGATATTGTGAAATGAACGGAAGTTCATGAAGCGCCTTGGTTTAGACATTGATGTAGTGAGATACGCTTGCCGGTTAGACTGTTCATTAACTGCTTTTGCTTTTTTAGTAGCAGGCATGCTTGTGTTCGGGTGCGATAGCTCGACGAAAACAGCGGTCGACAAGGTTGCAGAGTCAGATGTAAACATTACGTCAGTCTAAGTGGATGAACATCGGTGCAGCAGTTGCCACCATGCAGAATTTGCTGCGTGGAAAGACTCTCATTATGCTATGGCAATGAATGGTGGCGTAAGGTCTACAGCCCTTGGCGAATTCGATTCTGTGATGCCCGAACTTTCGGGTAGCAAGTCCCGTTTCTTTACACGCAAAGATTTGTTTTTTTTGTTCACTCCTCCACAGGCAGCGCATCATCCAAGAACTTCCACATCACGCACACGTTTGGCATCGAACCATTGCAGCAGTATCTGGTAGAGCTTGGGTCAGACCGGTTTCAGGCTTATCCCATTGCACGGAATGTTTATAAAATGGCGTGGTTCAATGTAGTTGGGACTGGAGTAGTAACAGAATACGATGAGCTTCACTGGCTACGCCCCCTACGTAACTGAAACTATATGTGCGCCGAATGCCATGCAATTGGTCTTCTGCGCGTTTACAATGGCATTGATAATACCTATTCAACAAGGGCTTATCAACTCAACGTTGGATGTCAGGCATGCCATGGTCCCGGTAGCAGCCACGTATGCGAAGTGCAACACAACAACAAACCACTTTAGAATTACTCATCGGTAAGTCTTAACACTCGAACATTTCAGTTAGAGGTTTGTGCACAGTGCCACTCGCGGCGTGCTCCGCTCTCTGATGGGCATTCATTGGTAAGGGGCTTGCACGACGATTATTTGGTTAGCGCCCTTGAGCCTGAATTGTACTTTGATGATGGTCAGATAAAGGCTGAGGTATATCAGTAGGGATCCTTTCTGCAGAGCTAGGATGCACGGTGTAGGTGTGATGTGCTTGGATTGCCACAATCCACGCACGGGAGCAACATGGGCAAAGGGGAATGAGCTGTGCATTACATGTTATTCAGAACTTCGGAACCGGACCTTGCTGCCCGGTGGACGCAATGGCATTAATAATAAAAATATTGAGAGAATAGGTTTTAATGGTCTTAAGGCAAGGAACTACGATTTGTTTGAGCACAACTTTCATCAAAAGGGATCTGCCGGATCTCTCTGCGTAAGCTGCCATGCTCCCGAGACAACATACATGCAAATCGATCCACGGCACGATCATAGTTTCAGGGTACTGCGTTTGGACCTTTCTGTAAGGTATGTGTGCCCAATGCATGCACATCGTGCCTCCGTGATAAATCATCTCAGTGGGCCGTCAATATTTTTAAAATACGTGATGTTAAGTATAGTTATTATATAACGGCGAACGAGATTCGTCGTGATCAGTATCTTAACGCAATTTCGAGCGCGCGTAGAGGAAAGCTGGATTCCGACGAAATGTTGCGCAAGATTATCGGGAACATGTTGTACCCACCAATTATGAGGGCAACTGCCATCTCCGCTTTATCGGGCAGCGATCAGCAAACAGTGAGTCTGTGCATCACTAACTTGTACGATCCCGACGCAATGGTGAGACGATCTGCAGTTGAATATCTGGGTGCGTTCGCTCAAGGTGAGCAGACACTTCAGGCTCTTCGGTCGGCGTTGTCAGATTCATCGAGGAGTATGCGATTCTCAGCGTTCATGTTTTGCATTGTATTTAGTTCGAGTCCGGAATACATTCGGGTCAGAAACGATTCGTGAAGGCTCAACACCAATTAGTTGGAGTGGGTGATGGAGCATTCAACCTTGGGACGCTGGCAGAGAGGGAGAGCAACACCGCGGAAGCTGAAAGATTGTACCATAAAGCGTTAGTGGAGAACGAGCCATCCGTACCTGCAATCGTTTACCTAGCGGAAATCATCCGTCGGCGGAACGAGTTGGAATGCGACCGTTTTCTCATTGAACAAGTTTTGCGGATTCCTTCATCAGCGCCCCTTCAGCACAGTTTGGCATTATCTGAGATTCGGCAAAAGCGCTACTCAGAAGCGATATCAAATCGTCGAACAGCAACTACTCTGGATCTGTCAAATGAAATCTATGCAGAGGTGTATAGACTGGCACTCGCTCAGAAGAGCTAGGCGAATTTCATTGCATCGGAAAACTGCAATACATCTCTGTTGTTTCCCTTTGATGATCGCTGCGATTCCCGGAAATGCATGGGTTTATCCCGAATATCAAAACATCAAGGTGCTTGCCGTACAGAAACTTAGTACGGATGGCAGGGCTTCGTTGGATACAATCTGGGCCATGGCACGCACAGGTTTCAAGGGGCGGCTATCTACAACTGTTGTTATTGTTTCACTGCCGGAGATTCCACAAAACATCGACTGGGGTGCGTGGCCTGCAATCTAAGGGGACCAATCATGTTCACCGGTTGAGTTGTTGAGCAATGTGTTGGAGTCGAGTTGGATTTTAGATGTAGCGCGTATTACAGAGAAATTAATGAGGAGAATGGCCCGCGCCATCAATAGAAGCGAGCGTGTAAGCTTTCTGCGCGACCAGGATATCGAACTTCAGCATGCCGATCGGGAATATGCTTCAAGAGCCGGGTCTAACAACGTGCATTTCCTATTACCCAGGACGGGACTCGATACTAAACAATTAGAGTATTTGATCGGTTCTCTGGAAATGAGTGAGGAACTCAACGCTCTCAGCGTTTATGCATGGTTCCACTATCGTGCCTTATCGAAAATTTCGCTTCTCTACAACGAATCACTTAGAATCAAAGAAAAGCAGCGTCTCGCTATTGCTGCTTTGGCAGATGAAGCATTTGCTCAGCGTTTTCTCGAAGACGTATTTGCCGCGGGGCATGTAGCCGGCACATGGGGGTCAACCTCGTTGCGAAAGGGCACACACGACTATTACAATGAACATGGGTTGGAGACAACAACGTGTAATGGTGATAAGATTGTGCTGCTTGGCGATGCATACATGCGGCCCGAAGAAGCAGTAGAACCTGCAGAAGGAGTTCGTAAAAGTATTGAGCAATTCATCCATGCCTCTGAAGGGAGGGGCGACCTATCCCATCATGTGTATTCACAAATTAATGGAACCGGTCTTGATCTGGCAACGGCGGATTCGCTGAACATTTGCAGTAACAACTTCAAGCCATTGAGCCCGGCCGACGCAGCAATTGGTTGTTCGCTCTACGAAGTCATCAAGCTTGCGCCGATTCCAATTGAGTTAAATCAATTATTGATCTCGGACTTCGAATTGCGTTCGATTGAAGGTACTATCTTTGACAGCAAATCATTTTACTTGCTAATGTCTTAAGGAATGCAATGAAATGGCTTCTGTTCTTTGTTCCAGTCGCTACAGTCATGCATTTCGTACTACCCAACAATCACGGTATTGTGTTTGTTGTGGCAGTAGTTGCCCTCATCCCACTGGCTGCAGCCCTCGGTGAAGCTACTGAACACGTAGCCTACCATGCTGGCGATGCCGTGGGTGGCCTATTGAATTCAACGTTTGGGAACCTACCAGAGCTGCTAATTCTTACAGCAATACTCAGATCGGGCTTAGTCGATATGGTCCTGGCCAGCCTTTACGGCGCCATCCTCGTGAACGCAATCCTTGCAACGGGTTTGTCTATGTTGTTTGGGGGATTCAAATACCACACCCAAACTTTTAAGTCGGATCACACAAACGAATTTTCATCCTTGCTAGCCATTGCCGTTTTTGCCCTTGCTGTGATCTCCATTATGAGTGCGACAAACCTGGATCAATCTGGTATGGGGCATATTGGCATGGGACAGACAGGCGAGATGTCAGGTAAGACCGGCGATCAGCTTAACCTCGTTCTATCATGCCTTCTTATCGCAGGCTATGGCATGTTTCTGTGGTATTCTCTTGTTACCCATAAGGATTTGCATGCTAAATCCCATCATACTGATGAGACAGCATGGACACTCAGAAAATCCATGCTGTGGCTATTAGGCACAAGCATCGCTGTAGTATGGATAAGTGAAATCCTCACTGGTTCAATTGAATTGGCAATGAGTGAGTTTAAACTGAATCAGCAGTTTACTGGCGCTATCGTTATCGCTATCATTGGAGGTGCTGCCGAAATGGCTTCGGCAGTTCGAGCAGCAAGAGTGAACCGAATGGATTTGGCGCTCACGATAGCAATGGGTGCAAGTGTTCAGATTGCGTTATTCGTAGCGCCATTGCTTGTGCTGCTGAGCTATGTATTCGCGTCTAGTATTCTTCACCTGCATTTTAGTTGGTCTGCCGTTCTTCTCCTCTTTATGGCAGTGTATATAGTATCGGCAATTTCGAGAGAAGGGAAATCTTCCTGGTACGGCGGCGCACTTCTCGTCTTGCTCTACATAATTCTCGCTGTATGTTATTACTACTAGTGCAGATGTACGCCCCCCTCCATTTTCAGCAAGTACCATACGTCAGCGTAAGCAATTTGACGCAAACCATTTCCTGATGCACCTGTAACGGAAACATATTTGCGGCGTTGGGTGTTTAGTTGAATGTGGATACGGTAAACATTGGTAAGAACACTGAGCTTGAACTCCTCTTTCAGAAAGTTGTAAGGGGCGATCAGAAGGCATTTGATGAGTTCTACGATGCAATTAAGAAACCGCTGCTCGCATACTGTCTGGCAATTCTGCAAGACGAGGAAGAAGCACGCGATGCTTTCCATACTACGGTGATGAAGGTGTATGAAGCTCGACAAACGTATCGCCAGGGTAACGTCCACGCCTGGATTTTTACGATTGCAAGGAATACCTCCCGATCGGTTGTCCGACGTAGACAGTACTCAGTTGCTATGGCCGACAACTTCGAAGCCGCTGCAGAGGAATCCTCTGGGCTGGCAGACGATGAGGCGGTAATGGTACAACAAGCCATTCGTAAGCTTCCAGAAGAATATCGTCAGGTTATCCTTCTGAAGTACTTCGGCGATATGTCGGTCGAGAAAATTGCACAAAGCGAAGGTATATCGGTAGACTTGGTGAAAACACGTCTGTTTAGAGCTCGTAAGCGTCTTGCTGAAATTCTTGGAACAACATTCGAACCACACGATGAATGATCTTGATCGGCTCCTTGAGAACAGCATGAGTGCACTGCGTGCACGCAATGAGTTTGTGTTTGAATCATCCCGACAGCACATGCATAGTGTGATAAAGGGTGGTTCGCCTATGTGGCCGTGGGTTACTGTTTTGAGTACCGTAGCTGTTATCGGAATATCGCTGATTGCATTTCAACAAACCCGAGTAAATCCAATTCGGGTAAGTGTACCCGATGTTCAAAAGTCCTTTCACATTCAAGATCCCAAGGCACCTGTCGAAAAATTATTACCAGTTACAATCCCGCCGTTCACAAATGCCGAAGTAAAAAGTGAAGCGCCTGCACATAGGCGAGTAGTTACGGTGCCTGATGCCGATAAGGAGCTGGCTCATCTGTTCACGACACAAACTGCCTATGCAGAGTCGGCTTCACAACGCGGCGATCATTTGCTTGCTGCAATTACGTATCGAGATCTGGCCAGAACCTGCCAGCTTAATAACGATAAATCTTTGGCGTGGAAAGCAATCCAAATGGCGCTGGGTGAAGCACGTTATGTGAATAACGTCTCGCTGATAAACGAGATTGAACTCTTAGCTGAGAGTATTGCTAAATAAGATGATCGTCGGGTAGGGAATAATGCCCAATAGGATGATCGCCGGGTAGGGATTATTCCCAATAAGATGATCGCTGGGTAGGGATTATTCCCAATAAGATGATCGCTGGGCAAAGAATAATGCCCAATAGGATGTTCGTCGGGCTGGGATGGGAGAGTATTACGGATCTAGTGTGTAAAAATGACACAATAGTGGACCGTGAATACATGATGCTGAGAGATCACTCAAGTTTTGAATGGATTGTTACGGCTGTAGCCTGCTGAATAATGATTCTTGGTTTAGGAAGGGGGAGTGTTTTCATCACAGCATTTATTAAATGTAGCGGACCAGAAATTGTAATCATTCTGAGTTTGCCTGCAAAAGGTCTTAGTGCGTTTAAAAGCCCCTTACCTGAAAACGATAAACTATCAGCTTCAAATGCCGTCTCTGTAAACGTTGCATCTAAATATGCCAGAGAATCGGCCTGGACTGGTGCATCAATT
>JAGVJW010000159.1 GCA_020050895.1 bacterium
CGCTCTTCCGATCTCGTGAGTGCCTATCCAAAACCAAACAAACGCTTCATCCTCTAAAAACGCTATTGCCCTGTACGACCTGCCAATATCAATTCTAAAAACTGATCCCTTGCACTTGTCCAATTTTCTGAATCCTAAGCTTGGATGCTTGCGATTGGTTCTCCACAGCCGATATGTTTGTTTTGCCTGTTCCTGCACATCGAAATTTAATGCAGATAACAATTTTCTGAATTCACGCGTCGTTCGTGAACGCTTCAACGGCATGGTCTACTAAACTATTATACTATCTAGATTCAAGACGTTTCGCGTTCGAGACAACTTCGTCCAAAGCTTCGGCTTCAGTGTTTGTTAATTCTTCATCATTTGGTACGTCAGAGAGGTCATCAAAGTCCGAAGACAATTGAACTGTGTTCGTCCAAATTGGGTCAACATCGGAATCGCTTGACGGTTTAATGGTTGAATCCCAAGTATGCAGAGGAGCAAACCAATGTGGCGATTCTTGTGTGACAGTATACAATTCATGTTTTTGTTCATTCATTAGTCTTCTCCTTTTTGTCGAGAATCAAGGATTCTTTTACCGTGAGCTTCCAGCCATTGGCCAATTCTCACAGCCGCTTCAGGTGACATAGTCAACATCGCTTGTATATCACGCCTTCCCTCTGAACGTTTGTCAACTTGTTCTGATAGCGGACCCGATGGATCTTCAGCATTGATTTTAAGTGTAGAAGCTATTGGTATGCTGTGATGTTCCAGAAAAAAGTGAGCAACAACAACTTCTCCGTATGGATCAGGTCCGCCAAAAGCACCATTAACAGTTTTATACTCTGGTGCATCATCATGGCGACCTTGGTGCCATGTGATTAGAGCGGTTTGGTCCAATGTTCCACCATCTTCGGGTTCACTCATACAGCTTCCAACATACCAATTTCACAAACAAAAGTACGTATAACTACGTACCCATGCAATTGTTTCCACAAAACGCAAAAGTGGTGCAAGAACTTTCAGTAAGACACAATGTTAGTCGGAAAATTATCGGTAATTGTTACGAATACCTACGTAATCTATTTGATAGTGTGTCAGTTGAGTAGATATGTGACGCAATTTCTTCAAGCGACTAAATATGATCTATCACTTTCGCATCAATAGTAGGAATGTTGCGCAGTGGTTTATGGAAACGTCTGAAGTTATGGCACATGAAGTGAGTCGGTTCGGAAATTGCAGACACTCTCCTCAGTCGTATCCATCTCAGCAGGTACAACCGTTATTCAACATATTGATGAAATACCTTCGCATCACAACACACGAATGTGATGCGATGACGAAGCAGGAAAAATGTTTGGTGTGGCTGAGGCGTGGAAGCAGGGCGGGTTGAGACCTTTGTACAAAATGCATGCTGGCATGCCCAATGTGACGAAGTAATACTTGAAAATGCGGTATGAAAAGGCACACCAACCATGATGCCGGGTATCTCTTGATACCCGGCATGGCGGTCTCGCATGTTAGCCGGGTAGAGTTTTGTCGACGCCATGAGGCAGTAGATTGATGTAGTTATCAATTGAATGATCCATTGTTCCGTGCCGATTCCGATCTTCGTACAATGAAAATGAACCAACGGAGCAGAGGACTATAGCTGCATGACGGTAGAAGCCCGCATCCAAAAACTACGAGAAGATATTCGCAAACACGATTATCTGTATTACGTTGAGGCGAGGCCTGTAATCTCCGACAGAGAATTCGACGCGTTATTGCGCGAATTGGAAGACCTTGAACAGCAGCACCCTGAACTGATTACATCGGATTCGCCAACACAGCGCGTTTCCGGAGAGCCTATTTCATCGTTTGTTACGGTAGCACACACACCACCGATGCTGTCGCTGGCCAACACGTACTCTCGCGAAGAAGTGGAGGACTTTGACAGAAGAGTGCAGAAGGGTCTCGAAGGAGCACATGCGCAATACGTCTGTGAGTTGAAGTACGATGGTGTTGCGTTGTCGCTTACGTACGAGCATGGAATGCTGGTGAGAGCTGCTACAAGGGGTGACGGAGAACGTGGCGACGACATCACGAATAACGTTCGTACCATCCGCTCTGTTCCCCTTTCCATAGACCACAAAGCGCCATTGCAGGTAAGGGGCGAAGTATACATGCTCAATTCTGATTTCATCGAGCTCAACAGAATTGCATCGGAAAGCGGTGAGAAGCCCTATGCTAATCCCAGGAATACAACTGCGGGAACTCTGAAACAGAAAGATGCCCGTGAAGTGGCCAAGCGGTCGCTTCGGTTTGTAGCATATTGGACAGATATCCGAGAAACCGACGGCATGGGTTCACCCCACAATCATTATAAAAGTATTGAGCATTTGAAGAATCTTGGATTCCCCATTTGCAACGATATGCAACTGTGCGCCAATATTGATGCAGTGTTGGCATACATCAACGAGTGGGATGAAAAACGCGATACGCTGGGATTTCAGATTGACGGTGTTGTAATTAAAGTGAACAATATCCGACAGCAGCGAGAACTTGGATCGGTGGCACGGTCTCCGCGATGGGCGATAGCTTTCAAATACGAAGCAAAGAAAGCTTTAACGCGATTGAGTAACATTACACTACAGGTTGGCCGCACCGGTGTTGTTACGCCAGTTGCTGAACTGGATCCGGTCTTACTTGCCGGATCAACGATTTCGAGAGCTACGCTCCACAATGAAGATTTCGTTCGCGAGCTCGACCTTCGAATAGGCGACACGGTAGAGATTGAGAAGGGAGGCGAAGTTATCCCGAAGGTCAATCGAGTGATTCTTGAAGAAAGGAAGAAGAGCGCTGTCGAATGGCACATGCCTTCCACCTGCCCATGCCATTATCATTCACCTCTTCACCGTCCGGCTGGAGAAGCCAACTGGTATTGCGAACATGGAAACTGCCCATGGCAGATACGTCGGCGCTTGCAGCACTTCGCTTCGAGAGATGCTATGGACATCGATGGTTTGGGAGAAAAAGCTATCGATCAGTTTGTTGATGCCAGACTGATTGGGAATATCGCCGACGTATATGACCTTCCGGAAAAGAGGGACGCCATCATCGGTCTCGACCGTTGGGCTCCTAAAAGTTATGATAAACTTGTTTCAGGAATTAACAGGAGCAAGGAGCAGCCATTTGCAAGGGTGTTGTTTGCTCTTGGCATTCGATTTGTAGGCGAAGGTGTTGCTAAAATTCTTGCCAAAGCATTTAAGAACATCGACGCCTTATCGGAAGCCTCTGCAGAACAACTCACTAACGTTGGTGAAATCGGTGATCGAATCGCGGAAAGCATCATCGAATTTTTCTCAAATCCCACTGAACGCGAAATCATCGACCGGTTACGCAAGGCTGGCTTACATCTGGCAGCAGAGTTCGAGAGTAGAACAACAAATGAATTCGACGGAATGACGTTTGTTCTAACTGGCGAACTCCAGTCTATGACGCGTCGCGAAGCCGAAGACCTCATTGAATCGAGAGGAGGAAAAGCAGCAGGTTCAGTAAGTAAGAAGACTACCTACGTTGTTGCTGGCGCAAATGCCGGCAGCAAGCTTCAGAAGGCAGAAGAACTTGGTGTTACCATCCTTTCCGAAGAAGACTTTAAGAAACTACTTTAAAAGTTTGTAATCTGATACGCAATATCAATGGAAAGCTGATTTTTAATCTGTGTTGCAGGTCCAGTTGTGCCGTCGTCTCGCAGCACCGGAATGAGATCATCGTAAAACAGACTCGTAAGGAAACTCACGCTGAGGAATTTGTTAACCTTCATGATGATTGCATTGTCCCAGGTAACAACCCATAGGTCTGGCATGGCATATCTGTAAAATGCGATGAAGCTGGAATTCCATCGAACATTGTATACAACCTCCCAGTCTGTTGTTACATTTATCATGGCTCCCATATCTGTGCGAATGTTTCTGCCTTTCTCCACACCAAATGCTCCTGCTGCCGATAATGCATCGTCGAGTACGAATACAGTCCGAGATGCAATCGGAGCGGCAAGAACTCTGAACTGTGGCGCAGGCGTCCATTCGGCACCGAGTGATGCCGTTAGAAACGCCGGCGCCATAATGTCGGATACGCGTGTAAAACCCGATGGCGAAGTACTGTCGGGCTGTTCATAATTGTAACCAACATAGAATTGCGTCCGAAACTCTACAAAGCCGGTATAACGCAACCAATCTGTTTGTTTGAGCGAAGCCTTGGTGCCTCCGATGATTCTATCGTCAGCCTTTCTAAAGCTCTGCTTACCCAGCTTTGTTATGCTATACCCTACGTCGATGTCATTCTCCCAGGAAAATCTATCGACAGCATAATCGAGCGAGCCAAGCAGCAAACCACGAATAGTTATTGCATCCTGTCCTCCACCCGTCCAGTTGCTTAACTCCACCAGGTTCAACCCTGCACCCACGATAGCCCTATATTTCCATGCAATTGAATCGGCTGACAATGATTTTGAAAGCGAGTCTGCAGCAACTTTCGAGTTGACCTGAGCATAGACGTTGATGCACGCAAACAAAACAACAAGTACGATCACATGTGTCTTCATCATAAATGTTCCTCCTAAATTCCTTTCAATGATACATCAGAACCTGCTTCCGTTAGCATCACACCAGCTACTTCCGCTCCCAACACGCCTGAATGCCGATACAATTCACACTGGCTTGGGGACTTGTATAGCAATGGTTGACAGTGACTTCGTTGCCCATCCGGATTTAACGGAACCAAGCAACCGGATTGCCGGATACTACGATGCCGTCAATGATAAACTTTACAAAACGGTTCCTGCAGCAGAAGTAACTCCCAGGTCGTGGCACGGCACCATGACGGCATGTACGGCCGCCGGCAACGGATACTTGTCTCACGGAACCTACACTTCCCTGGCGCCCGATGCAAAAGTATTCCTGGTGCGAACAATGAATGATAAGGGGCGGGTAACAACTGAAACGTTATCGCGCGCCTTGACGGCTATTCTTCGGCATTCCGAAGGGTTCGGAATTGATGTTGTTAATATCAGTGTTTATGCAGACGAAATAGATCACACTGTATCTCACCCAGTAAACCGCTGCGTCGAAGACCTGATTGCGAAGGGCATTGTTGTTGTTGCCGCAGTGGGTAATAATCCAATGACACCAATACGTCCGCCAGCAGCTGCTCCAAACTGTATTGCAGTAGGTGGACTCGACGATAAGAATTCGGTTGCGGCCGATGATAACGAAATGTATCATTCCACGTTCGGCACTACGACGCTCGGTGTTCAGAAACCGGAATTGATAGCACCTGCCATCTGGCTCCCCGCGCCGATTTTGTTGGGAACGACTCAATTTGAAGAAGCGTCTGCTCTGTGTGCACTCGATGCCATGACGGATGCCATGCTCGTTAATGCCGCCCCTTCCCTGATGCCCTATACAAAAATTGCGTATGCAATCTGGACGTCGCGTGAGATTTCCAAGCTTCGCCATGCAATAGCCCGACGCATTGAATCAGAATTAATCCTTAACAAATATTACAAAATGGTTGATGGCACTTCGTTTGCTGCACCAATTGTAACAAGCATCGTTGCGCAGATGAAACAGCTTGACCGAAGAGCAACTCCGCGCGAAATAAAAGATGTACTAACACAGACTGCAAGACCGCTGCCCGATGTATCGCGCCTGATCCAAGGCTTTGGAGTTGTTCAACAGCGTGAAGCACTGTCCCGTCTTCGGCTTATCCGGTCCTCCAGCATGTCAAACTGAGTTGAATTAGTCCGTAATTTCGGGACTATGCGCATCCTCATTCTTCTGTTGTGCTCCGTTGCATTCGTTAAAGCACAGGTTTCGACAACTGTTATTGACGGTCTTCGCAAAAAGACGGTGCGGTTTGTGGCCTACGTCAATTGTACTGCCATCCCGGAACCGGGAAAGAAGATCGATTCTGCTGTAATCCTCGTTCGTGGCGAACACATTGTGTCTGTTGCCGCAGGGACTACAATTCCAGCTGGAGCTGATGTAAGAGATTTGAAGGGGGCATGGGTCTATGCAGGCTTCGTTGATCCTTTCGTCGACGTCAATTCATTCTCATCCAAATCAGCAAAGGCTGTTGGCCATGCCGGATATGAGGAAGATGACGATGGAAGCCCGTCGAGACCGCCACAAACAGGTGCCCACTACTGGAACGAAGCAGTACGGCCTGAACGAAAGGCCACGGACAATCTGTCAGTTGATGCAGAACAAGCAAAGGATTGGACTGCTATTGGAATCCTTGCTGCATCTGTTGCTTCGCACGATGGGATATTTTCCGGCAGCAATGCAGCAATCATAATGCGCCAAGGATCGGCAGCACAAATTGTGTTAGCCGATGCAGTAACACAGAACCTGAGTTTTCGCAAAGGAAGTTCAAGCACGCCCTATCCTACATCGCAGATGGGTTCAATTGCATTGATCCGTCAGTCATTCATTGATGCCGACTGGTATGGTAAGGCTCACGCTACATCTGGTGCACCTAATGCAAAACTTCCTGAAACAAACATTTCACTCGACGCTCTTAATCGTGCTGTTAAGGCAAACACACCTTTTGTTGCAAGCGCGCAGGATGAACACGATATAGGCCGATGGTCGCGCATTGCCAAAGAAGCTGGAGTGCGGTTAATCTTCAAGGGCAGCGGGCTTGAGTATCGGAGGTCTGCTTCGATTGCCTCTATTAAGGCCGAATGGGGAGGACTCGATATCATCACGCCACTTTCGTTTCCCGAAGTTCCCGACGTCTCCGACCCCGTTGAAGCTCGTGCTGTTTCTCTTACCGATCTCATTCATTGGTATTGGGCAGCCGATAATGCACACATATTGGATTCAATCGGCTACCGCGTTGCATTTACAACAGATGGACTAAAGGATAAAGGCTCCTATCTAAAAAACATTAGATTATGTGTTAACCGCGGTTTGGATAGCAACAAAGCTCTTGCTGCCATCACTACCGTTCCATCTGAATTATCGGGGGTTTCGTCGGTTGTTGGAAGCATTGCTCCAAAGAAAATCGCGAACCTGGTAGTTATGTCGGGCCCGCTGTTCAACGAAGAATCAACCATTCGCAGCATTGTAGTTGCAGGTGACGAGCACGTTCTGGAGCCCCCTACCACCGTCGACATTCGGGGAACGTGGAATCTCTCATCGAATGCCGTCGCCAAACAGTTAACGGTCGAAATTTCGGGTAAACCTGAAAAACCATCGGCAATAGTAAAAATAGATACTATTATCGTTCCCTCCACAATTTCATTGAAGGACAACCGGGTAGTCCTCACAATCAACTTCGATACACTGGGCATTGCAGGTTTATCGCGCGTTGTGGTGCAGGCCGATAGCATCCTGATGCAGGGTGAATTGCTGCTGCCCGATGGCAAGACGGCATCGTTTGTAATGAACCGGACGAAGCCGTTTACTCCCAACAAAGAAGAAAATCGAAACGGTGAGGACAGACGCGAAAAAGCAGAAGCCAGAAGAGGCTTGCCTGGATGGCTGCCTTTGGGACCGTTTGGTTTTGAAAAGCAACCCGGACAGGAAACCGTTGTGTTAAAAAATGCAACTGTTTGGACGAGCTCCGACAAGGGTGTTCTCCAAGGCACCGATGTACTTCTGGCGAATGGCAAGATTGCAGGAGTTGGCAAGGGCTTGACGGCCGATAAAACAATAGACTGTTCCGGTATGCACATTACACCAGGGATAATTGATGAACATTCTCACATTGCCATTTCTCGCGGTGTAAACGAAGGAGCCCACGCCGTTACCACAGAGGTTCGCATTGGCGACGTCCTCGATCCGGATGATATCAATATTTATCGTCAGATCACGGGCGGTGTAACTGCTTCCCATCTCCTTCACGGCTCTGCAAACCCCATGGGCGGACAGCTGCAGTTCATACGGTTGCGGTGGGGAGCCGATGCCGAAGGATTGAAATGGCAGGGGGCTAAGCCAACAGTAAAGTTCGCCCTCGGAGAAAACGTTAAACAGTCGAATTGGGGTGACCGGTTTACGGTTCGCTACCCGCAATCAAGGATGGGCGTCGAAGAAATTATGCGCGACGCCTTTAGGGCAGCACGCGAATACGAACAAGAACTCTCGGCAGCAAGTTTAGGTGGCGTACCTGTCCGACGCGACCTGCAGCTTGATGCACTCGTAGAAATTCTTAACAACAAGCGCAACATTCATTGTCATTCCTATGTGCAAAGCGAAATTCTGATGCTCATGCGCCTTGCTGAAGAATTCGGATTTCGAGTCCATACATTTACACATATTCTCGAAGGTTACAAAGTTGCATCGGAGATGGCTAAACATGGGGCTATGGCGTCGACGTTCTCTGACTGGTGGGCCTATAAGTTCGAAGTCTACGATGCTATTCCGGAGAATCCTGCAATCATGCATGACAACGGAGTTGTAGTATCGGTAAACAGCGACGATCCCGAAATGGCTCGGCGCCTGAATCAGGAAGCAGGTAAGAGTGTTGCCTATGGCGGTGTATCCGAAGAGGAAGCATTGAAGTTCTGCACGCTTAACTCAGCAAAGCAGATGGGAATAGACGACGTTGTGGGATCTGTTGAAACAGGTAAGGATGCTGATGTTGTTGTATGGAGCGGCAACCCGCTCAGCAATCACTCTCGAGTCGAACACACCTTCATCGAAGGCAGGCACATGTTTTCCCGCGAGGCCGATGAACAGATGAGGACAAGGGATTCCGAGCTACGACGCTATTTAGAGCAGGAAGCTCTTAAGGCTAGCGAGAAAGGATCGGCCACAACAAAAACACGGAAGGTCGGGAAGCGCGAGTATCATTGCGATACGACTGACGATGAGATGAAATGAACAGCATACCACTGACGTCGGTCTATCGATCGGCTATACTCAAAACGTTTATCAACAATCGCGAACAACTCTTCCCGACTTCACACGGCCTTTCACCCAAGAGCCGTACCACAGATAAGCCTTCATGCGTAGTAACCGGACAACAAGTAGGATTGTTCGGTGGTCCGTTGTACACCTTACTCAAAATCTGTTCGGCACGCGCCGCAGCCGACGAAATTTTGCGCTCATCCGGAATCGTCACCGATGCTGTATTCTGGCTCGAAGACAACGATCACGATGCACACGAAGCCTCGGCAGTATGGCTACCATCGCAGGGAACAGTGAGAGAGTTTTCCATCTGGGATGGATCGAACGATCGTTTACCCGTTTGCGACAGGACGTTAACCGAAATCGAACTGCAGCGCATCGACGAGATGCTGACGATGATCGACGGCCAATTTACTAAAGATGTTCAGCAAATGCTGAATGATGCATACCAGTCTGGCACGTCGTGGTCCGATGCTTTTTTGCGTGTTATTACACGCTTTCTTGATGCATGGCAGATTAAGGTTGTACGCGGGTCGGACGTGATTGCCTCGGGTTCCCATCGGTGGCTTGTAGAAAAGGATATCACCGAACCGGGCAGCATCGAAGCGTTGATAACATCGACGACTGACGAGCTCGAACGACAAGGATTCAAGGCGCAAGCTGCAGTGCCGGATGTTTTGTTTTTTCTAAAGGAAGATAACAACAGACAAAAACTTTCGCTCCGCGATAAACAAAAACTTTTGCTTCGCGATAGACAAGATTTTTCGCAGAGCGAAATACGGTTTACCACAAACACGGGAGCCTATTCCACCGATGATTTACTGAGGATTCTCGAGGTTGACCCGGGAAGGTTTTCACCTTCGGTGCTGGCACGTCCGCTGGTACAGGATGCTCATCTCAACTCAGTGGCGGCAGTGTTGGGTCCGGCAGAAATCGGTTACCACGCCCAGCTTGTTGATGTCTACAAAAGCCTGGGCTTACGTCAGCCTAAAATCCTTTGCCGGCATTCGGCATGCATCGTCGATGCTAAAACAAGGCGCGATCTTTCAAAAATTGGAGCAGATCCGCAATTCTTTTTTCGCGCCTGGGACCAAGTTGAGCACGAAATTGCCGACACACTGGCGCAGGAGACAGACCTTCCTGAGGTAGAAGATGAAACGCTTTCGCAGATCCTGGATCCATACAGAACTGCAGCCCGGCAAATTGATCCAACTCTGCTTAAAACAGTCGAAGCAACAGGAGCATCAATTCGTTCAGCTGTTGGACATTTAGAAAGCAAACTCAAGAGTGCGTTAAAAAGAAGTAATGTTCAAACATTCGAGAGAGCAAGAACCATTTGGACGTCGCTATTTCCCGAAGGCTCGCCGAACGAAAGAATCCTGCCGCTTGCTATGTGGATGTCGCGAATCGGATTCGATACCCTTCGTATCATTGTAGAGAAAATCTGCGAAGGTTCGCGCAACGAATTCATAATCGCTGACACTTCACAGATAGAAACAGTTGAACGGCATGCCGAATAAACGGGCATATATATTGGTTGTCGACGACAACAAGATCACAACCAAACTCATGCGCAGGTATCTCGAAGCACACAACTTCGAATGCGATGAAGCCTACGATGGTATTGAGTGTCTTGAGAAAGTCTCCAAGCGCCTACCCGATGCAATTATCCTCGACGTGATGATGCCCAGACTGGATGGATTCGACACAATCAAGGCGTTGAAGTCAGATCCGAGATCTGCACTCGTGCCAGTAACAATCGTAACTGCGTTGAACGATATTGCCACCCAGGTGAGAGCCGTTGAAGTTGGGGCTGATGATTTTCTTACCAAGCCAATCGAAGAGAAGCTCATCATTACAAAGGTCAAGGTGCTTACAGGATGGGCTCAGGAGCGCAAAGCAAACGACCGGCTCCGCACAATTATCAATGGATTGATGAATGGCAACAGATCTGCTGTCGAAGAATTATTATCAAAAGAAGGCTTTACTTCACAAACCTGAAACTCAATGCGAAGAATCAGCCCATTTCTAATTTCACTGGTATTCTTACTACTCAGCAGTTGCTCCACACTTAGCGATATTTCAAACGCGCTTGCTTCGCTTAAGAAAATGGAGTTCCGTATCAGTGGCTTATCAAATATGAGAATTGCAGGCGTCGATGTTTCACGCATCTCAGATCCGTCGAAACTCTCCGTTGCCGATGGCATTGCCTTATCAACTGCATTCGCAAGGAAGTCGCTTCCCACAACGTTCACTCTAAATGTCGATGCTCGTAATCCCAATAATGGAAGTCAGGGGGCTCGTAATACTCCGCTGACGTTGAGCGGACTTGACTGGAGACTGCTGATCGACGACAAACAAACGATTACTGGAAACATCGACAAGCCGATTGAGATTCCCGGCACAGCGCCCCTTACCAACATTCCACTTAGTGTGTCTGTTGACATGTACAAGTTCTTTGCCGATCGCGGTTACGACGGAATAATAAATCTCGCGCTGGCACTAGGCGGCACAAAGGGAAGTACTGCACGTGTAAAACTCGATGCACAGCCAAGCGTTGGCACTGCATTTGGCACGATGACCTATCCCAGCCGCATAACAATTGTCGATTCAGAGTTTCGCGGTAATTAATGGACGTCATCGTCCTATTCATTGGCATCACACTTAGTGCAGTTTGCGAGTTCCTTGCATCTGCACTCTTTGGCGTCCGGCAATCCGTACTCTCGGCAATGGCCGATGAAGGCTCCGTAATTGGCGAACGATTTAAGACTGCCTACGACGACACAGCTGAGACAGCGCTATCAATTTCCTTGGTTGACATGGCGGCAGTCTCACTGTCAATTTTTATGCTTGCATCTATGTCGTGGGAAGCATCTGCCACGCTACTCCTCCGGCTAGCTGTCTTCCTCCTGGTGCTAGGATTAATTAAGGTTGTTGCAGCCACAATAGGAACCCGGTTTTCCGATCATTTGCTTGCCTTCACCAGCGTTGTTTTAGTTACTGTGCGCACTCTTGCGCTTCCCGCACTGGTTTTGCATAGGCTGATGATGCGATTAACTCAGCATGGTTCTGCAGAGGATGAGGCCCGCGAAGAATTGGAAGCGCTTGTTGAAACTGCTCGGGAGGAAGGTGCTCTCGACCCGGGCGAGTACAGGATAATGACGAACATCATGAGGTTATCGAGCATTAATGTAAATGATGTTATGACGCCGCGCACCGTAGTATTCTGTCTGCCTGCATTAACTACAATTGCCGATGCACTTAAGCTGCCTGAGCTGCAGATGTTTTCGCGATTTCCTGTGTACGATGGAGCAGAACTCGATTCGGTGAGTGGCTATGTTATTACAAAAGATGTGTTGCGCGCGGCGTTGGCCGGAAGGCTCAGCGTTGAGCTTGGCAAATTGAAGCGCGACGTGGAATTCATCCCCGAGAACATTTCGCTTGAACGTGCTCTTGAACAATTCTTGTCTCAGCGGACGCATTTATTCATGGTAGTAGATGAACATGGCGGCGTTGAAGGACTCATAACACTCGAAGATCTGCTCGAAACCATGTTGGGAGCGGAAATCGTTGATGAAGCCGATCATGTTATCGATTTGCGTGCACTTGCTAAACAGCGACGGGATGCCCGGATTGCACGACTTTCTGCACAACGCAGCTAAGCCTCCACAACGGACTTGCGGCTGACAAATTCCAACAGTCCTTCGTTGCCAAGTTCCCTTCCATAGCCACTGTCCTTAACGCCACCGAATGGCAATCTGGCATCACTTCTAACAAAGTCGTTGACAAATACCATTCCACATTCAAGTTCCGCTGCAAACCTATTTGCACGCTCGCTGCTTGTCGTAAACACAGCAGCTCCCAAGCCGTAACGGGAGGCGTTTGCAACAGTAATTGCCTCTTCATCGGTGGTTATCGTAATTACCGCCGCCGCAGGTCCAAACAACTCTTCAGTATCGGCAACGCTGCCTGGCTTTACATTGGTGAGAACGATTGGGTTTACATAAAAGCCTTCCGTCAATGCGTCGGTCCTCACACTGCGCGAGGCAGTAGCCCCTTCCGCTACGGCCCGATCGATCTGATCGAGAAATGTATTTTTCAGATCATTTCGCGCAAGCGGACCTACATCAACACCCGACGTAGGATCGCCGAC
>JAGVJW010000108.1 GCA_020050895.1 bacterium
CTGTGCCCTAGCTATCACAGAGGCAGCTCCATTTTCATAGTGTAGAAAATGGGAATCGGCGTCAGCAATGATTTCATCGCCAGACTTCGCCTGTGTTGCCAAACAAATCTGGTTGCCCATGGTGCCGCTCGGTACAAATAGTGCAGCCTCCATGCCGAACAGATCTGCAACACGCTGCTGAAGTTCATTGATAGATGGATCTTCTCCATATACGTCGTCGCCAACGGGCGCCTGCATCATTGCAGCCCGCATGGCGTCGTCCGGCATCGTAAGCGTATCACTTCGCAAGTCTATCATCGAACGAAACTAAGAAACTGCATAGCCGCTGAAGCTCGGACGATCCTCACTGCCGCCACGTCGCTTACTTTCGCAACCATGAATGCCGAAAATCAATTCGATTCTGCTGTTCGGCAGATTCCGTGGAAGTCCTGGGGAGAGCTGATGTCGGACAGGGCTGCCGCTTATCCGGATAAAACCTGGATGATTTATGTTGATGAAAACGGGAATAAGCACAGGATGTCATATTCCGCATTTATCGACTATGCACGGCGCATCGCATCATTCATGGTTCAGCAGGGTATACGTCGGGGTGTGAGAGTAGCAATTGCCGATCATAATCACTCCGACGTTGTTGCCGGCTACTTCGCATGCTGGCTCATTGGGGCAACTGCAGTTCCTCTAAACATGAACGAGGACAACGTAAGGGTTACATACATACTCCGGAATAGTGAATGCATGTTAATCCTCGCCAGAACGCAGTATTTGCAACGGATTCAGGACTGTGTAGAGACGCTGGTAAAGGAATATGAAAACGTTAATATCAATATTGTGAATGTCGACACCAATCATGCAGAATCTGAGTTCAGCCGGCAGGTTGCCGATTGTTCAGCATTTCCGTTTCCTGAGAGGGACACCGATATGCTTGACGACGAGTGTCTTATTGTCTATACAAGCGGCACAACTGGAAATCCCAAGGGTGTGGTTCTCATGCAGCAAAACCTTCTTGTCGATGGACTGGCAATCGCAGCATGGCACGGGATTACAGCCGAAACACGCATGATGTGCATTCTACCGGTGCATCACGTGAATGGTACCGTTGTTACACACGTCACGCCATTCATTGCCGGCTCCAGTGTAGTTCTGAGCAGAAAATTTTCGGCCGGAAGTTTCTTTTCAGCAGTTGCTGAAGAGCATGTAAACATCGTCAGTGTTGTTCCAACCATATTGGCGCTCTTATTGGAATCGTCACACCATCGCCTCAAGGTTTCTAACCAGCCTCTATCACACATCATTTGTGGTGCCGGTCCACTTACCTGCGAACTTGCCGAACGTTTTGAGAGCAGATTTGGCATCAGAATCGTGCATGGCTATGGCCTTAGCGAAACCACGTGCTATTCGTGTTTCCTGCCACTGGACTTGAGCCTCGAAGAACATCACCGGTGGATGCAGGACTATGGATTCCCATCAATAGGCGTTGCATTACCGTGCAACGAAATGGCTATTCACGATGAACAAGGACATGCATTGGGAGAAGGTGAACGCGGCGAAATCGTGGTTCGTGGCCTCAACGTAATGAAGGGCTATTTCAAAAACGAACAGGCTAATGCCGATGCGTTTGCGCATGGGTGGTTCCACTCGGGTGACGAAGGATTCTTTCGGAGCGATGAGAAGGGCAGAGTCTTTTATTTCATTACCGGACGCTTAAAGGAGCTCATTATCCGTGGCGGCGTAAATATTGCTCCGCTTGAAATCGACGAAGTGATAAACAAGGCACCGGGCGTTAAAGCTGGAATATGCGTCGGGTTCGAACACACGATCTATGGCGAAGAAGTGGGCGCCTTGGTTGTTCCCATTGATTCCAGCGCGGATGAGAAATCGATACTGCAATTCTGCAGCAATCACCTTCCGCATTTTAAAGCACCCAAAGTTGTTTTGTTTGCCGATGAGTTACCTGTAACAAGCACCGGCAAGTACCAAAGAACACGGGTGAGGCATCTATTCAATGAATTCAAGGGTATACAATTCAGGAAAGTATAGTAATTTTTTAGAATAAAAGCATCTATGGCATACCAACGATCTTTATCTAAGATCTTTTGCCTTAATGCCTGCTCGCGTCTTGTAAAACTGCGAGTGTCTAATGTCCACCCTTCGGGTCTGCTGTTGGTTGGGCTCAAACGTCGTCCTCACAATCCAGCCGCCTGGTACAACCTGCAGGATGTCTGCAGCACCGGTTAGAGATGGATGCGTGTAAGCCAGCTCCTCAACCATTTCTGCTGATAATGGTGCAGTATCTCCGGCAACATAAAAGTGATACAGGAATACCCTCCGTTTGTTTAGCGATACGCGTTTCTGAGCAATTTCCTTGCCTGACAGCAATTCCGAAACACGTCCAATCTTAACTGAATCGTATTCATTTACCCGAACAAACGAAACCGTTGCCGTTTCAACATTTGTGGCGTCTGTAAAACCATCGGTCACTTCATAGTAGCCATTAAGAGACATTTCACTTATGCCATAAAACCAATATCCAATTGCCAGTGCAAAGGCCAGAATGATCAATCCAATTAGGAGCCGGAATGATGTTCGATTCATACTATCGGACCAGGTTAATGAACGAAGGCATGCCAAATACTTTCAGCGCCCAATCCAACAACATCATAGCAATTGCTGTGCTGAAGGGAACTACAATATTATCGTCGACATTTAACCGCACAGAGCCTGCTTCTGCTATTGCACCGCATACACCGCCAACAAAACCAGCCACCCAGTAAGACCATGGCATAGAATAAACTATTCCGTATACCGCCACAACCACACATGCAGTGATCACAAAGGTTGCTGTGCCAACAGCACTCTTGTCCAGAAATTTTTTCTCACCGTACTTTCTTCCAACAAGCGCAGCAAATGTATCGGAAACAATCAACACAGTGAATGCTGTGACGCCAACAATCGTAGGGAAAACACCAAGCGTTAATGTTGCAGCAATTAGGACCCAAGTAGCTCCAGTCAAATGAAACCTGCCATTGTCTCTCTCATGTTTGCGTAGGAGATCTCCAACAAATAACATCAGGTATCTTCGGGTAGGCGCATGAAAATGTCTACCAACATCAATCAGGAAAGACACAAACGTCATCACCAGCAAAACGGCGATTCCGGTGATGTGGTTAATGTTCAGATAGATGATAGGAATTGCAAGCGAGGAAAGATGTATCCCCTTTCGTACAATCTCTCCCTCATAGCTGATTTGCTTCGGCCTGCCGTCAATCATATAACTTTGCGCTCTCCTCCTCGGGTGAAGCCGTGACTATCATTCATCGTAAAGCGTTTGCAAAAATTAATATCGGGTTAAATGTGTTGGGTAAACGACCCGACGGGTATCATGATATCGAGTCGGTCTTTGTTGCTGTCGATCTTCACGACGATATAACAATTGAAGCAAGTACAGAATTGCAGGTTAGCTGTTTCCCCCCGGTAACCAAAATTCCTCAGGAAAATTTGGTCTATCGTGCAGCCGAGACTCTTCACAAACACGCTGGCCTGACGTCGGAAAGCGCAAAGATAACCGTGTCGAAACGCATCCCAATTAGGGCTGGTATGGGAGGGGGCTCGTCCGACGCGGCTTCAACGCTTTTGGGCCTGTCGGACTTTTGGAATGCGCAGACAGATTTGCACGATATTGCATGCACTCTTGGTAGCGATGTCCCATATTTTCTCATCGGCGGTACTTGCTACGTAACCGGCAGAGGCGAGACGGTTCGCCCCATTAGCATGCCTGCTTCCGTGCTCAATAAACTGAGTTCCTGGCATATTCTCATCGTAGTCCCTGATGTTCAGATTTCAACATACACTGCGTTTTCCACATTGGGGACAATTCGTACCACATCTCAAATCGGTTTACATGAACTATTTATTCAAGCCATTAATAATGAAAAGCTTTGGAGTGAATACTTTATAAATCACTTTGAGCAGTCTGTGTTCACGGAAGTACCAATACTCTCAATGATTAAGGAGAGACTTCTTAGCAATGGAGCATTCTATGCTTCGATGACCGGTAGTGGGTCAGTTATCTACGGGTTATACACATCGCAGGCTGCTGCAGACCAGGCCAGAAAGTCTTTCCCAACGCTGGAAACGTATATTTGCCGCCCCCTTACAGCATCACTGCAGACATAAATGAAGATACTTCAGGTAGCAGCGGAGATGGCTCCGTTTGCGAAGGTCGGTGGTTTGGCAGACATGACGGGTTCGCTACCCAAAGCATGGTCAGCCGGGAATCATACCGTGCTGCCAGTACTGCCGTTGTATGGTAACATCGACAGGACGAAATACGAGATTGAGCAAACCGACCTGCTTATTCCCGTTCCCTATGGGACGTGGACGGAGTATGCAACGGTATTCAAGGGCAAGATTCCAGGAACTTCGGTCGACACGTACTTTCTGCGCTCTGCAGATTACTTCGACAGACCTGGTATTTATGGTTACCACGAAGGATTCGTTGACAACGACAGGCGTTTCATTTTTCTATGTCGTGCAGCATTTGAGTTGGCTCGAGCTCTCAACTTCAAGCCGGATATAATCCACGGTCACGATTATCATACGGCGCCTCTCATGCCAATGCTTTCCATTCATTACAGATCCGATCCGTTCTTCGAGCATACTGCATCTGTTTATACTATTCACAACATGGCGTATCAAGGAGTATACGATCCACAGCGAGCAATAGAATTCTGCGGATTTCGGCCACAGGATTTTTTTCCTGGCTCCTGGTTTGAACACAACGGAGCTTTCAATGCAATGAAGGCAGGGATCATGTTTGCAGATAAGATCACAACTGTAAGTCCATCGTATGCCGAAGAAATCCGATGGACTGAAGAAGGTTTCGGTATGCAGCCTGTACTGCAACAGCGAACTACCGATCTCATTGGTGTACTGAATGGAATTGATCTGCATTCGTGGAGTCCTGAAGTCGATGCAGACATTGCCGTACCATACAACCATTCAACCCTCGAAAAGAAAGCCGTTGATAAACGTGCTCTACTTCTTCTGTCGGGCTTATCCCTTGGTAAGGCAGCAGAACCAATCCCACTCGTAGGCATGGTATCAAGGCTAACGGAACAGAAGGGAATTAGTCTCGTTGCCGACGTTATAGAATCCATCATAGAAGCAAAACGCCTGCGGTTTATTATTCTTGGATCCGGCGAAAAGTATTTTGAAGATTATTTCAGGGGGCTTGCACAACGCTATCCTGAACATGTGTTTGTTGGTATCGGATACAGCGAACCATTCTCGCACAGAATACAGGCTGGATCGGATTTCCTGCTGGTGCCTTCAAAGTTCGAACCGTGCGGTCTTACGCAGATGTTTGCAATGTCTTATGGCACGGTCCCAATTGTTCGTGCAATCGGCGGTCTCAACGATACTGTTCAGGATTTCGATACCCAGACGCACACAGGAACAGGAATTAAGTTCCGTGAGTTTGAAGCCGAAGGTCTACGAGGTGCAATCGAAAGAGCGCTGGGTCTCTTTCAACAAGAGCCACACTGGGCGCGGATTAGACGTAACGCAATGGACCAGGATTTTTCGATTGAGCGCACTGCAAAGCAGTATGTAGAGGTGTTCAACTGGGCTCGGGAAAAACGTAAATAGTAAATACTATTACGATTTCTGTGTTAAACTCACGATAAATTCCATTCCCGCAGTTCCCGGGAAGAAGTCCATTGGCACGATACGCTCCACATTGTACTTCGCTGATTGCCATTCGGCGATACTTCTTCGCACTTCGTCGGCGCTACAGAAAGCCGTTACCACTCTGCGAAATCCATGTGCTGCTAACTCTGCGATAAGACCAACTGGTGTTCCCGCCCGCGGTGGATCCAGAATTAGAACGCAGGGATGCAGTTGTTTCACTGAAAGGAACACCTTACTAAGGGCGTCGGGTACAATTTTCATGTCAATGGCATTCACCCGGCCCCCTGCCCTTGAAATATTATAACGTGCATCGGCAGTACCCGATTTATCCTGATCGATGGCGATAACCTTTTTTACTTTCTTAGCAAGAGCAGCACCCAGCAGACCGTATCCGCAATACAGATCAACAACCGTGTCGTCGGACGTAGGCTCGGCTTCTGTTTTAATAATGTTTACGAAATCGGGAAGCATTGCAAGGTTAATTTGCGAAAACGAGAAGATGCCGACTTGATATTCAATATCATCGATGGCTTGCTTCCAAGCAGCGGCCCCAAACAATTTCTTTGATCCAATTCCCTGGATTGGACGTTCCAGTTCTAAATAGTAACGGCTTCGCCGCTCGTCTACATAAATCCACGCATGCTTGAGCATTGATACGTGCTTCTGAGCTTTCAGAGCTATCTGGCGGCAAGCTCGAACTACTTCGGCATCGAGATGCGTGGTGGTAATGATCAGCGCATACTCGCTATAAGTACCGCGAATAACAATATGATGGAACGCCGCCCTCACCTTATGATCGAGGCGTGCCAGACTTTCGCCAACAGATTCATATATCTTAACATGTTCCAGTAGTTCAAGTGGCGATCGGGGACTAATCCTTGAACCATCACCATGAACAAATGTGAAGCGTTTCCCTTCATGCCAAATACGCCGCCTGGACGTAGATCGGTAATGCCGCGGACGGTGTGCCTTAACAACTGCACTACATACATCACCCTTTTTCAGTATTTCGTGCGAAAATCGTTGAACAGCGGCTTGCTTTAGCTTCAGCTCATCATGGTATGGAGCGTCTCCAAATGGTTCGACGCCACCAACTGACATCCCAACTGCTTGTGCTTCTTGCACTAGAATTGTTTGAAAAGATTTCATATAACCTTGATTGCAACTAACGATGTGTCATCGTCTATCTGATCGGTACCTGTAAACGAATGAATGTCGCTGTGAATGAGTCGGATAATCTCTGCTGGTGAATGATTGCGATTTTTCATCAGCAGATTAACTAGTGCGGGCATACCGTATTCATTGTTGTGATTTCTGGCTTCGGTAACACCGTCGGTGTAGAGCAATAAAACATCACCAATACGTAGCATGCCTGTTCCCATCTTATAAGCAGGCGGATCCTCGATTACTCCTGTTAGCACTCCTCCAGTTGAAAGCAGTTGCACGTCTCGCCCGCTAATAAGGATTGGCGGGTTATGTCCGGCATTAACATATTCAAACCTCAGCGTAGCAGAATCAATTACACAAATAAACATCGTTACAAAAACATCAACCTCGGTATTATCGCATATCAGGCTGTTTAGTCGGCTCATTAAGTGTGTAAGGGGCATATCAATGCGCACCAGAACATTCAGCGCAGCCTGAACATTCGCCATCAGCAATGCAGCGGGGATGCCCTTTCCCGCCACGTCTGCAATAGCGAACAATGTGCGATTATCGCCGAGTGATATAACATCGTAATAATCTCCCCCAATCTGTCGGCTGGTTCGTGCATCGGCAGCGATTTCCAAATGATTTGCGTGTGGCAGCACATCGGGAAGAAGCTTACGCTGTATATCGGCGGCAATCTCCAATTCGTTTTCAAGGCTACGTTTCAGAATCTCCTCCTGAATGAGACGCTCATTCTCTACGGCAATCATTGCAGTGTTGCCAAGTGATTCGAGAAACGACATTTCTTCGTTGGAAAACCGGAGACCGTTCAACTTCCCCTTGGCTGCAATAACACCCTTCTTAACGCCATGAACAGTCATGGGCACAGCAATTGCAATTCCCATACTCTCTCCCGCATTACGAAGCGGGTCGGACAATGGCAGATCATCGATTCTCAATGGCGTGTCGACGTCGATCATGGCACTGCGCAGTTCAGCCAGCGACTGTGCTTCCTTTCTGTTCCCGATGAAATAAATACCGTCGAGTGGCTCGGTAAAATATATGCCGAATGTCGACACCATCAATTGTCCCATAAGCCTATACGACAAAATGCGGAGCATTTCTTCCTTCGTTTTTGAAAGCGTAAAGTCGCGTGCACTTTCAAACAACGTAGTAATC
>JAGVJW010000156.1 GCA_020050895.1 bacterium
GACGGCCGATGCGTTTATGTTGAGGAGATACAGTCCGTCTTCCACTTCGTCGGGAATGTAAATAAGTTCAGTAATCGTGCTGTGCATCCGCGGAGATTCGGGCCACTGCCAGAAAATGTGGTGCGCCTTCAACATTCCGTCGTCCTTCTCCGGATCAACACTCGGCAGATCAACAAGTAGGTGCTGCACGCCCCTTTCCACAATTAGTTGCATAGCGTCTGGTTCTATGAATGGCGGATTGCTGCCCGACCACTTCATCGACCGCTTTTCCGGATGGTTCGGACGTGTGCGGATGATAAGCGCTGTGTGATACTCAGCGTGTTCCTCTGGCCATGAATCACTGAGCACCCTTTTGGTCAAGCAGTTACCAGCGGAGGTGACGTCGACTGTTACGAGTCTGGCAACGTGCAACGTATTTTGTAAACATTGCAACAATGTGTACTGCTTACCGGCTATGTGCCCCACACATTCGGTGTGCGTACCATTGCCATGAGGCGCAAAGGTTATCACGTCGCATCGCAGCGAACCGCCCTCTTCGACGCTTCCAACAAATGTGCCCACTCTAAACGGAGTGAAAACTGCAAGGGGCAAGGAAAACGCATTTACGGGCAACGTTTCAGTAACCGGAATAGAAATATCAATCGGGTGCTGAAGGTCGAAGGTTTTTAATTCACCGTCGATGGTCGCTGTACAAATCATGAACGAAACTACTCATCTCCGAATGGAAGGTGATGCGATTCGGGGACAGGCAGGACGGTAATCTGCTCAGTGTTGTCACGTTTCTCCATACAAAATCCTCGTAGCTGGAACAATGGTAGGCGGGCTTGACTATATTCGAGCATTGCGCGCCGACCAATGGTAGGCACACAGAAACTAATTAAGGAGTGAGAAATGTCGCGCAGTTTAAATAAGGTCATGCTCATCGGCAACGTTGGCAAGGAGCCAGAGGTGAATTTTACTCCCAGCGGAGTAAAGGTTGCTCAATTCCGTATGGCAACTACTGAAACATGGAAGGACAGAGATGGCGCCCTACAGGAGCATACAGATTGGCACACAATTATTGCCTGGAGAGGTTTGGCTGATGTAGTTGAGAAGCTCGTCAGACGTGGATCGAGGGTATACATAGAAGGTAAAATTCAAAGCCGGTCGTTTGATGATAAAGAAGGCCATAAGAGGTACGTTACCGAAGTTGTGGCCGACAACATCCTGATGCTCGATGCTAAAAAAGTTGAGCAAGGTGCTGCTAATGGAGAGCATGAAACACACCAGGAAACCCAGACGGACGACATCCCCTTTTAGCCCGACGACATCCCCTCCTAACTTATGTTTGTGAATGGATAAAACACGGAATGCCGAAATACGGGTCGGCATTGTCAGTATCATTGGCCTCCTCGTCCTGATTGGCGGCATCTACCTGGGGAAGGGTATCGTAATTACACCTGCCGCCAAGATGTTAGAGATACGGCTTCCAAGCAGCGGCGGTCTCGAGAGCGGCGCCCCCGTTGTAATCAATGGTGTTAAACGGGGTGCTGTAACGCGTGTTCGCCCCGACAACGGATCCGTTCTGGTAGACGCAGGTATCGACGATTATTCCGACCTCAAAGAAGATGCGTCTGCTGTTGTTACGATACTTGAAATTACCGGTGGCAAGAAAGTAGAAATCCTTCCTGGCTCTTCTGAGAAACCTCTCAATCCGGATAAAGAAATGCGTGGACGTGTTGCCGCAGACATTTCAGGCCTCATTACACAGGTCGGAGATGTGTCCGGCGACCTTGTTATGCTTTTAAGGCGGCTCGATACCATCAGTGCATCTATTACCCAACTGCTGGCTGATGGAACTCTGTCGGCAAATATTAAATCAATGACTGCCGATGGCGCAGTCCTTGTACGTGATGCACGTGAGTGGATGCATACAAACCGTCAGGACCTAACAGCGTCTGTCCGCGATATACGTGTTACCATTGCTGATCTTAAGGATGCGGTTAAAAAAAATGAACCAAAGATCTCTTCGGTCTTAGACAAACTGGACAGGTCTCTTAGCGATCTCGAAGGCACAATCTCGAAAGCGGATCGGACAGTCATTGACGTCGACTCGCTTGTGTTGAACATCAATACCATAGTCAACGAAATTCGTACCAACGGTGGACTGATTCATTCAATAGTGTACGATACAACATTCAAACGCCGTTTCGACTCACTTGTTTACAATCTCAGAGTTTTTGTAAATGAATCACGGAAGAATGGTGTTAACGTTAACGTCGGCATCGGGCACAAATAGAACGGAACCTGTAATTGTATTGCCAATACATATCACGCACTTGATCACTGTTTACGGGTTTTGACTGCATGTCGAGGACCAGTACATTTTTAACTGAAGAATTGAATGCATATCTCGCAGAGAAATTCAGCGGCGAAGATATTTTCCTTTCAGAACTGCAGCGTGAGGCGGCCGAGGCCGGGATCCCCGCCATCAGCATCGCACCCGAGCAGACCTCATTTTTGCAGGTGCTGCTGAAGTCTATCAATGCAAAACGAGTAGTCGAGATAGGTTCTCTGGCAGGTTATTCTGCTATTGCCATGGCTCGCGTTCTTCCCAGCGATGGGAAGCTGATTGCATGCGAGATTAATCCCGAGTACTGCAAGTTCATCCGCAGAAAGTCTCGGGAATCGTTTCTCGACCACATTATCGAAGTGCGCGAAGGTCCTGCACTTGCAACTCTCGAATCATTAGGCTCGTTGGGATTTTTCGATACTTTTGACCTTGCCTTTATAGATGCCGACAAACCAAACTACATCCGATACTTTGAAGCCCTGTTTCCAATGATACGAAAGGGTGGTTTGATTGTTGGCGACAATGCACTTGCTTGGGGTCATGTGCACGAACGGCAACCTGACTTTGAACCAAACAATGTTGCAGCCATAAGAGCGTTCAACGACCTGATTGCTTCACATTCAGGTGTGCTGTCGACCCTCGTCCCCCTCGGCGACGGAATGGTCATCGGCCTCAAACTATGATCCTATCATTATTTACTAAACATCTCTCATCGCTCATTCTCTCCTCTGCGCTGATAACATTGTTTATCGGCTGCCGTTCTGCACACAAGCTTGGTCAGGAATTTGATCTTCGGGAAGGGGGCGAACGAACAACACAGTATCGCTTTACACAGACCCGACACATTGATTCTAGCGACATCAATGCCCTGCTTACCGATGTCTGGAAGCTCGAACATTACTCCTACCCGGATTCTATCCGCCTGTTTGTGCGCGTACTGGATACAAACGGATTTGTTGTTACGCACATGGCGCCACCATACGTTAAACCCGGCGCGCCTAATTATTTCCCTCAACTCATAGAGAAGCTTGGCGCACGTAAAAAGAAAAAGACGGTTATTGTAAGCCCCTTTAAAGTTCGGGAGATTGGAGAACAAGACAGCATCCCAGCTTCTGTTGCGCTCGCCATAGACTACAGCGGTTCTATGAAGGGAGCTAAGGACGTGCTTGACGAGGGAACAGAACTGTTCATTTCAATGAAGCGTCCGTGCGACAGTATTTCGCTCACCGGATTCCACAAGGAAGTGCGGCAGGTCTTTGCACTAAGCTCCGACACAGCCACAATGTTCAGAGAATTCCGCCTTTTCAAGTCTACAGCGCAGGGACTGTTCACTTCGGCATACGAAGGGATCATGGCTGCCTTAAAGACGCTGTATCAAACTCCGAATGACCTGCCAAAGGTCTGTGTTGTATTTGCCGACGGAGACGAAAACACGAGCATGGTAAAGATCTCCGATATTTTCGAGTACGCAACTAAAAATAATATCAGTATTTATTGTGTTGGATTTGCCTATGCCAACGATCAAGCGCTACAAGACCTCTCGTTGTATACAGGTGGCAAGTACTACCGTGCCTACACAAAGAAGGACCTGAAGGCAATTTTCCTCGACATCTGGAGATCGTTGAGAAACTACTACCTCGTTTCGTATGTACCACCGCTTTACGACGGACTGCACGTTGTTAATGTGAGTGTAGCCGTTCCCGGACGCGATACAATGATTGCACAGGGTCAGTACGACAAAACGCCGCTGCAACCCCTTGACCCGACAAATGAATTCACGAGGTATATTTTGTTTGCATATAACAAGTTCGACATTGATTCAGCCTCTCTGGGGATTGTCGATGAAATTGCGGATGCAATGTTGCGCTACGAGCGTGTTATCATCGAAGTGCAGGGACACACGGACAACATCGGTGGCGAAGAGTTCAACCAGAATCTGTCCGATGCCCGTGCCAATGCTGTCCGAGACGCTCTGATTGCGCGAGGAGTAGATGCCTCACGCTTGCGTACGCGGGGTTTCGGATTACGCTACCCTATCGAGGCTAATGATACAGAAGAAGGCAGAGCTCGAAACCGCCGCACTGTTTTTAAGATCCTCCGACGTTAAATTCACGCCTGTGCAGTGCGCCGTCATGTATACGCTCTTCGCTTCATCATGAAAACACCAATTTTCCGGCTCCTTCGCAGAGCAATCAGAACGGCGGCGGCAAATGAATCCCGTCGCGACTTTTTGCGCACCGCTTCTCTTGCAGGCGCCGCCACTGCACTGCCCACTATCATAACTTCCTGTGGCAAGCCTGCGCAACATGCTCCACTTGCAGCCACGCCTCGCATTGCAATCATCGGAGCAGGAATCGCCGGACTTAATGCTGCATATCATTTGCATCGCGAGGGGATTCGTGCAGACGTTTACGAAGCTTCACATCGAGTTGGCGGCCGAATACTTTCATCAAAAAATTTACTTGTTCGCGGTGCTGTTACGGAACTCGGCGGTGAATTGATTGACTCCACACATGCAGACATCCTCACATTAGCTCACGGATTTGGATTGGAGCTGATTGACCTTGCTGACCCATCGCGCGATATGTTGCACGAAACATACTTTTTTAACAACAAGACCTTTGGGGAGGACGACATAGTAAGGGAAATCAGACCACTGTTAAAGCGGATCGGCGCAGATGTAATGCAACTGTCTTCACCTGATGCATCGGCTGCAGAAGCAGCCCGCCTGAAGTTCGATCGGTTTAGTATAGATAGTTACTTTAGTCACATCGGTCTTACCGGGTGGATCCGGTCGTTCCTTGAAACAGCTTTTGTTGCAGAGAACGGACTCGAACTCGGCGAACAAAGTGCATTGAACTTCCTGCAGACAGTTGGATCCGAAATTTCAAACGATAAATTTTCTGTTTATGGTTCGAGTGATGAGCGATACAGAATAAGGGGTGGAAACCAGCAGATCACAGACAGGATTGCCGCGCTGCTTGGAGACAGGATTTTCGATGGGCATGTGTTGGAAAGTATAAAACGTATTGGGAGCACATTCTCATTATCGTTCAAGACACAGTCCGCTTCTATAGATGTTGCAGCCGACGTTGTAATTCTTGCCATTCCGCTCACACTTCTGCGTCGTGTTAACATCGATCTTCCTCTCCCGCACAGTGTCCGCAGAATGATCAACGAACTTCACTACGGCAGCAACGGAAAGGTCCTTATCGGTTTCGACCGACCGTTTTGGAACGATTTTCAATCAAGCGGATCGATTTTTTCAGATTTGCCGATTCAATTGTCATGGGACAATACGGCTATGCAAAACGTAGATGGCGGAGGTCTCACCTTTTTCAGCGGCGGCAGCACCAGCCGTGCCATTGGATCGATGAAGAAGGACGAAGCCGCTTCCATGTTACTCGGCCATCTGCACGCGGTCTGGCCTGAATCTGCTCAGATTAAGCACGGTCGGTTCGAGCGTATTCACTGGTCCAACATGCCCTTCGCGTTAGGGAGCTATTCTTCTTTCGGACCAACTCAATGGACTTCGTTCCAGGGGTTGTTATCACATTCATTTATCAACGATACGTTGTATTTCGCTGGCGAGCACTGCAGCGATGAATTCCGCGGATACATGAACGGAGCCGCAGCCTCTGGGCGTCACGCAGCACGAAAAATTCTTGCTGCTATAGCCTGAGCCACGTTCATTCCATCTATTGCTGCAGATACAATGCCCCCTGCATAACCTGCACCTTCTCCGCACGGATACAATCCTTGCACACCAACATGTTCATACGTTTCGCGATTACGCAGTATGCGCACAGGAGCACTGGTTCGGCTCTCGACGCCAACCATCACTGCATCGGAGGTGATGAATCCATGCATTCTTTTACCAAATTCCCTTAGCCCAAGGTTCAGCCGATGATGAATTGCTGCAGGCAATATTTCACGAAGGTCGCGAGGCGCCAAGCCGGGTATGTATGAGGTAGCGGGCAGGTCAGACGAAATTTTATTCGTAAGGAAGTCTGTCAATCGCTGTGCAGGTGCTCGCTGCGGATTCGTTGCGTCACCATCCGACCTTGCAGATAAAAAGGCAGCATTCTCAACCGTTGCCTGAAACTGCATGGCAGCAAGAGCGCCATACCGAGGTGTTAGGTGATCCCAATCTTCGCTCTCAATTGATACAACTGTTCCTGCATTAGCGAATGCCGAATCTCTGCGGCTCATCGACATACCGTTCACCACAATTTCATCAGTAGAAGTAGCCGATGGCACGATAAGCCCACCCGGACACATACAAAAGCTAAACACTCCGCGGCTTTCTATCTGGCATGCAACGGAATATGATGCTGCGGGCAAAGAGTGACCCCGCTGAGGTACCGAGGAGGTAGTGTTTACTAGTTCCTCATTCGCTGTTCCAAGTCGGTACTGGATCCTGTCGATAAGCGACTGCGGGTGTTCAATACGTACTCCAAGGGCAAAGGGCTTTGCTTCGATGTAAATATTTCGTTCGGCGCACAATACGTAGATGTCGCGGGCGCTATGTCCCGTTGCAAGCACTACTGCATCTCCCAAAATCTCTTCGCCATTATCAATCACAACACCTCGTATTCGGTTAGAGGTGATAGTAAAATCGTTTACTTTACAATTGAACCTCACAACACCGCCATGTTGTTCAATCGTTTCCCTAACAGACTGAACAACAAGCCAAAGTTTGTTGGAGCCGATATGCGGGTGAGCATCAATGAGGATGTTTGGATGTGCTCCGTGGTCCACAAGGATTTTCAGCACTCGTTCCACATTGCCGCGTTTTTTTGAGCGGGTGTAGAGTTTCCCATCTGAGTATGTTCCTGCGCCCCCTTCACCAAAACAGTAATTAGAGTTAGGATTAACGATACCTTCCTGCTGGATAGCACGCAGGTCTCGGCGGCGGTCGCGCACGTCCTTCCCTCGCTCCACAACAACAGGGGTAATGCCGTATTGGAGGCACTCAAGTGCTGCAAAGTATCCGGCTGGTCCAGACCCAACAATTACCACGCGTTTCCGCGGATCAGCCTGTCTGAAGTGTAAGGTTGTCGGACGCTCAGATGGGGGCTCTAAGCCGTAATACACTCTTGCTCGAATTCTGATTACCGGCATCCGCTGGCGTGCATCCAGAGATCTGCGGAAAATTTCAACAGTGGCTTCGTTACTTTCGCTCTCAACGCCAGCAGCCTGCTTCAGCAGCCGGTCTACCTCCGATGGATCGTCTGCAGTTTGTACTGGAACTGCTATTTCTACATCAGTAAACATCATGCCCTTCAATTATTCCATTGTTTACGAAATCGTCAGCCGTATTCCGCGTGGCAAGGTTACCACATACGGACACATTGCAGCAGCCATTGGGTTAAAATCTGGCGCCCGGCTTATTGGCTACGCACTCAACTCTCTTAAGGACGGAGATGACATCGGAATCCCGGCTCATCGCGTTGTGAACCGCCTCGGCGAATTGACGGGCAAAATGCACTTTGAGACACCCTATGCCATGCGGGAGAAGTTGGAATCTGAAGGTATCACCTTTATTGGAGATGCGGTTGACCTGCAGAAACATCTTTGGAAACCCGAAATCCTCGTATTTTAGAGGTTCTGTATAACAAAGGTTTTTTTACATGAAAATTATCACATTAGCAGCATTGGTTTCGGCTTTTGCCATTGCCTGTAACGCTCAACCGAAGGTGTTGGAAATGAAGCCAATGAATAAGAAGGACTCGGCATCGTATGCAATTGGCACAAACATTGGCAAAAATTTTAAACAGCAGTCTCTCGACGTTAACATCGAAATGATTGCTGCAGGGATGCGCGATGCGCTAAGCGATACATCGCTGTTCTCGGATGAGAAGACCCGTGCCATTCTCACTGCCTTTCAGGAAGAGAACATGAAGAAGCAAAACGAATTGCGCGAAAAGCAGGGCGCTGAATCGATCAAGCTGGCGGAAAAATTTCTGGCTGAAAACAAGACTAAGCCAGGAGTAATGGTTACTGCCTCTGGTCTTCAGTACAAGGTTATAAAAGAAGGTACTGGTCCAAAGCCCACCCCAGAAGATAAGGTCAGGGTTCATTA
>JAGVJW010000025.1 GCA_020050895.1 bacterium
GGTATTAAATGCAAGGTAGTAGCCATAACATAGTTGCTGCGCATACTTGGCCCGATCCGGTTTAAACACTCCAAAGCGTGGAATGACTCCGTTGCGTATTAGACGTCTCTCAAGGACAGAATCGCGATGGAATGTTGGGCTACCAACCAAACAAAAAGGCGTCGAGGTTCCAATCCCGATCGACGTCAAGCCAAGTTCACCGGCGAGTCCGGTTACAGCATATCCTCGGACGGATTCTATCGAAGGGATGTTGGGAGATGTCGGATACCACGCTAGTTCTGTGTCTTCCCATTTCATGCGGCGACTCCATCTCTTGCACCTGACAACAACGAGCGAACAATTCTTTGTAACACCCGCTGTATTCTTCGACAGCCATCCTTCACCATTGATCATGCCGGCAAGCTCGCCAATCGTCATTCCATGGATATACGGAACGCGAACACTGGCTACAAAGCTCATCATGTTTGAGTCAGGTAGCGAACCGTCTACAATGCTCCCACCAAGAGGATTGGGTCTGTCTAGAATGTAAAGGGGCACACCATACTCAGCACAGGCTTCCATTACTTCTTTCATGGTACTGATGTATGTGTATGACCTAACTCCAATGTCCTGAAGGTCGAGGACGACTACATCGGCCCCTTCAAACATCGACTGATCGGGACGGCGCAGAGGGCCATAGAGTGAACGGATAGGTATTCCCTCCACAGTGTCATCGCGAACAGTTGCGCCGGCAGAAACAATACCATAGAAACCATGTTCGGGAGCAAGAACACGAAGTAGGTGCAAATCCGTGCGTTTGCTGAACAGTTCAGTGGTAGACAGACCGGAGACAGCGCGAGCCGCTGCATGCGAGATAAGAACAATGTTCTTGCCCTTCAGCAAGTGGAATTCTGTATCGACTAAGTTGTCGATCCCGCACTTAACCCCTGAAGAACCCGCCTGACAAACGGTATCGATGATTATCAATAAAACAATAATTCTAATTATCGTAGATACTGCACGCAAACATTCTATCATCGTGTTATGCGCGATCGTGGATGGAACAAGGTGTGAACCTCCTTGATGTATTCCCTGTCGATATGCGTGTAAATCTGCGTCGTAGAAATATCGGAATGACCAAGCATTTCCTGCACGGCACGAAGGTCGGCGCCACCCTCCAGCAAATGCGTAGCAAATGAATGTCGGAACATGTGTGGATGCACATGTTTGTTAAGGCCTGCCATTGCTGCAGCATGCTTCATGATACTCCAAACAGACATCCTTGATAGCGGCCGGCCTCGGACGCTGAGAAAGAGAATATCGTCCGTTGTAGCGGACTTATGCAAAGAATTCCGTGCATCTTTCTGGTACTGGGCCAACCAAGAAAGAGCCACGGAACCAATTGGAACCAGACGCTCCTTTGAACCCTTACCGAGTACGCGAACAAGTTCCACATCTGCGAGTATGTCTCTTCGGTGCAATGTAATCGTTTCACTGACGCGCAGTCCGCAGGCATACATCACTTCCAGCAGGGCTCGGTTGCGAATCATGATAGGCGTTATAACCGAGATACTGTCGGCTTCGCCACCTGCAGCTTCAAGCACTGCTGCGACTTCATCAACTGTTAGCACATCCGGAAGGTGTCGTTTTCTAGACGGCATTTCCATCGATTCCGTGACGTCGCTCTCGATGCGACCGGTGGAAGCAAGGTAGTGATTAAAGTGCCGCATCGACGACAGGTATCGTGCTCTACTGGAAGACTCCAAACCAGCATCTGCTAGCATTTCTAAAAATGATGAGAGGTCTTTGCGTGTTACACTTGCAAACGATTCAATTCCGTGCAAGGCACAGAATTCCGCATATCGGTTCAGGTCGTGATTATATGACTCAATTGTCTTTTCAGACAAGCCGCGTTCCAAGCGGGCATATTGCTCAAATAGTTTAAGATCGTGTTCAAGAGCGGTTGGAATCATACCGAATCGTCGGACTGTTCTCGAACACCCTTGTATGCAATACGCTGATGCGACATACCGATCAGGTTTTTGGCAAATGCATCTGCAATCACATCCAGATCGTTCATGGTTAACGGTGTGTTGTTCAATTGCCCGTCTGTTATGCGGTCGACGATAATGGACCGAATGGCCGCGTCGACTTCATCTCGCCGGTTGGTGTCAACCAGCCGCGACAGCGCTTCTACAGCGTCGGCTAACATTACAATAGCAGACTCCTTTGTATCTGGCTTCGGACCAGGATATCGATAATCATTCTCATCAATTGCTATTTCCTTCAGCAGAGCCTCGTCGGCTGCGGTCGCATAGAAGTGTTTGATGAGAATCGTCCCATGATGCATTGGGATGAACTTCGATATTCTTTCGGGAAGTCCATATTCATTGGCAAGTTCAATACCATCTTGCACGTGTTGCCGGATAATAGCAGCACTCTTCTTTGGTGTAAGTCTATCGTGTTTGTTCTCTATTGAAATCTGGTTCTCAACGAAGTATTCGCTTTTTTCAATTTTTCCAATATCATGAAATAAGGCTCCCACCCTGGCTAATAGGGCATTGGCGCCAATGGCAACTGCCCCCGCTTCGGCTAGCCGTGCCACGGCAAGAGTGTGTTGATATGTGCCCGGCGCTCTTTCGTTAAGTTTTTTTAATAGGGGATGGTTTAGGTTGTCGTATTCATCCAGTCGCATGTCTGTGGCGACATTAAACATGCGTTCGAATGCGATGATAACTGCGAACGTGATTAATGGCGACAGTATTCCGTTAGCACTAGCCAACAATACCTTGGGCCACATCATTGAAACCGGTATGCCGCGCTCCAAGTCGATGGCAAGTGTGGCAACAACCAGGCTGATGACGATCGCGATGATAGATGTAAATATCTGCGTTCGGCTTTGAACGCTTCGCGACGAGTAAATACCAAATACTCCACCAACAAGAAGGACGACTGCAATGCTATAGTCATCGCCCCGAGAAGCTCCCACAGCAAGCGACATTGCAAGAGTGGCA
>JAGVJW010000295.1 GCA_020050895.1 bacterium
AGATGGGGCTTGGGTAATTACATTTCCTCAGGATACATCGCTTACCTGGCTGATTACTGACCCTATAGGGAATACCGATACACTGAGTTTTCGATCGGCTCTCACTGAGAAGTCTTACGTCAAGGTCGCAAGTATTCGCCGTGGCGCGTTTGCACCAGTTGCATCGTTCCCAACAAAACAAGTGAGATTTGTCTTTAACGAATTGGATGCTACGCTTGCTCAGGGTAAATGGCAATCAATCGATGCAGATGGCATTATCATCGTTGAACGGAAATAGCCTGTGGTCGCTATAAGATTTGAACTTATGACCTTTCGCGTGTGAAGCGAACGCTCTGAACCAACTGAGCTAAGCGACCTGGTTCCGCCAAATATACCGGTTGTCGACCCTACGTTGCTCCAACGGCAACATCATTTATTTGCGACTCAATTCTCTCACGTGAATGGCAAGTATCGCCAGATCTTCATTGCTTACACGTCCGTCAAATGTTGGCATGAAGGAGTCTGGGTTGTACTTCCATTGCGTTTTTATAACGTCGGCTAAAACCGAATCGTTGTAATATTTGGTATCTGCCTTCATCAGGCTTACAACTCCGATACCCGTTTTCCCGTGACAGCTCGTACAGGCATACGTATCGAAGAGTTGTGCCCCCTTTGAACTCCATGGTCCAGTAGGTTTTACAACTGAAACAGTGTTCGGCAACGCAGGTGTTGTTATTAAATAATCGTACAAACTGCCAAGAGCATGCGGTCCAAGACTTCTGTACGAAACCATCGGATATCGTAATGGAGTACCGTCGGGACGGATATTCGTTGACATCAGTGAAATAAATTCATCGCGGCTGTATCTGCCTACACCGTGAAGTTTATCACCCGTAATGTTTGATGTCTTTACAATCAAGCCCGAAGCATCGGGCATTTCTAGGCCGCCGCCAAAAAATCCTTCAGAATTTTCCGGAACCACGGGATCCATGGTCGAAAAATCCTTGCTATGACATTGATAGCAGTCATGAACGCCAGTGGCTAAATACTTACCGTATGCAACTGTATTTGAAGTATCGGGATGAGGTATAGAACTTGACGGATATTCAAACGGCTTGAATGCCACATAACACAGGAATTTTGCAAAGAACGTTGGCTCGGCTTCTCTGTTTACTCTTTCATCGGGTTTCAACATGTCGTCATCGGAACGAAGAAAGGCAATGATTGAATGCAAATCGTAGTCAGACATGTGCGGAAACTTTGGCATCCACGGCGGAACGTACATGCCTGTGCGCGGATGTATGCCAGTTCGCAAGAGCCAGGCAATTTCACCGTCAGTCCAGGTACCAATACCACGTTCTTTGTGCTGCGTGATGTTCTTCGAATATGCTACTCCAAATGCTTCTGGTAAATCTGCAAGGCGTACCCCACTTAGTCTTCCCGTCTCAGGATCCCTGTGGCAAAGCATGCATAGTTTCGTAGCCAATTCCCGTCCGTGCGATACACGTTCAGGACTTTTGTCAACAACGAGGTCTATCTTCTTTGCCTCGTACCTGGGAATGCCGTTGATCGCGACATACGACAGGAATCCGCCAATGATGACGATGAAAACAACTAGGATAATTCCAACCCACTTCAGAATACGTCTCATCATTCCCTCCACCTTGTTGATGTTTGTTTCTGATTAGCCCCCTATAGCCATTCCAATTTATGCGAAAGCGGATTAATTACCAATCATCCTCGAAGTTTGTAGATCTTGATTTTCTTAATGAAAAGGCTGTTCATATACTTTCTGTTCGTCAGCGCAATTGTAGTTGCACATGCCGAAGAACACGATACGGTGCGAGCCAAACCGATCGATGTATTTGCTGTTGCTCCGGTTAGCGTAGTAGCCGTAACCCGCCTGACAAAAGCCGAGTTGAAGATTATTTCGCCGGTACAGATTTCTGAGGTGTTGTCGGCCGTCCCTGGACTTTACGTGAGAGATTATGGCGGCCTTGGCGGATTGAAATCCGTCTCTATCCGCGGTGGAACAGCTGCTCAAACACTTGTGGCGATTGACGGAGTTCGTTTAAACACTTCGCAGAACGGAGGCATCGATCTGTCAGCTGTTCCTGCTAGTTTTATCTCAAATGTTGATGTAATCCGCGGCAGTGTTTCAGCTCTGGCTGGCGCGAATGCAATGAATGGTGCAGTGGACTTCAACATGTCTGTGCCACAGGAGTCTTCAGCATCGGCCCTAGTGTCCGGCGGTTCCTTTAACGAGTTGAGAGGGCAAACGTCTGTAGTATTAAATATGGGTACAATCAGATTAGGTGCATCGCTCGAATCGTATTCATCCGATGGGTCGTTCTCGTACACAATAAATGCCGATGGCGCGCCGGCAAGCATAACGCGCTCAAATGCAGACGTCACTTCCACATCAGGCATGCTTCGGCTGGAAACGAACTCGTTCACAACTGTAATGATTCTTGGCCGATCTGGTGAAAGGGGCGTTCCAGGCGCAGTTATTCAGGGTGTATCAACTCCATCGGTTGCACGCTTGTATGATTCCGATGTGTATGGCTATGTAAAATCAGGTGCGCTTCTTGCCAGCAATGCAAGCGTAACGTATGGCATTGGCGGACGATACCTCGATCTGCATTACATCGATCCACTTTCGACGATCACCGGCCCTCAGGGTGTTGACGCAAGGTATGTCAACCGTGAATTGACGTGGTTCACTTCAGTTACTGTTACGTCGGGACCGCTTACACACGATTTCAAAATCGATGCGGGATATGTTTCTCTGCAAGGTGAATCACTAGTGACTAACGAAGGTAAAAACCCACGTAGAATCTCTGCCGATGGACAATACAAACTTGTTTGGAAAGAGGCAGGTTCCGGATTCGTTGGCGAAGCAGCAGTTCGGAGTGATTACTTTTCCGATGTTGGCGGAGCTTTGTCTGCGTTTCTTGGTGGCTCATTCGAATTATTTAAACAAATGAATTTACGTGCAAACGTCGGATCCGGATTTCGCCCACCATCGTTCAATGAACTTTATTATCTGAACTATGGCACGTCGTCGCTTAAACCCGAGAGATCATTAACCGTTTCAATCGGTGCCGATTCACAATTTAATATTATCGATGGTTGCAGTGTTATTGTGTCAGCAGATGTATATGCCTCGAAAATCACAGACCTGATTGTCGCTGTACCGATTAATCCAGTTACCGTAAGTGCTCAAAATGTTGGCAGCGCCGGCTCCATAGGCCTTGAGCTGTCGGCACGCACTAATTTGTTAAGTGATCGGCTCGGTATTGATTGGGCATATACGATTCAACGGGTGGTAGACATGACGGGGCGCAGCGGCTTGGATGGTACATTGATACCTTACACACCCGTAGAATTGTTTTCCTTTGGAGCCTTGTGGAGTCAGCATGACTTCTATGCCAGAGCCGCATGGTTGTACACAAGTTTCCGCTATGCACAATCAGGCGAAGAATACTCGAGTTTGATGCCGCCTTATCACCTGGTAAATATTATTCTTGGTTTGAAACCTAGAGGAGCCGTATTTGACGCAGATATCAGTTTGCACGTCGACAATCTGTTCGATGCTTCATACTCTGTTGTTCGTGGATACCCGATGCCTGGAAGAACGTTCAGAGTGGTATTGGCCGTGCAATGATTAGTATCCGCTGCATCGTAATTAGTTTTGCAATAGTGGTTTTGGGCACGAGCTCCGTTCTGTGCGACGACTATTACCATATCGCAGCTGATACTGTTCTTGCATTTATTCCTGGAAGCGGACAGAACGCTGGACAGGGTCCGGCGTTCTTCCCCCAAAATGTGTTTGGTCTTCCCGATTCAACGGCTTCTGAGACAACACCTGCAACAGACCCCCGATCGGTATGCTCCATCGGCTTTGGAGGCGTAATTGAAGTTGGATTTTCGGGATATGCGATTAAGGACGGCCCGGGCGATGATTTTATCGTCTATGAAAATGCATTTCGTTACTTAAATGACAAGGTGTATGCTGAACCTGCACGTATTAGCGTCAGCTCCGATAATGTTGTGTGGTACGATTTCCCATACGACTCCGCGACGCTTATCGGTTGCGCAGGTATCACACCAACGAAAGGTGGAGATCCGTTTGACAGCAAAAGTGGAGGCGGTGATGCCTTCGACCTTGCTACACTAGGCGTTGATTCAGTTCGGTGGATTCGAATTACCGACATCACGCGTTTTGTACTGGAAAATCCCAATCACCGGTACTACGATCCCACTCTTTCGGGCTTCGACCTCGATGCTGTGGTGTCGGCGCATGGTGTACTAGCCCCCTTAACATCGCAGGTATTCGTACAAACGCGTTCATCTGTTGTAGAATTGCATGTGGTTGGTGGACCCGGCATCTACAGTGTGTATAATGTTGAGGGATCCTTGCTTTCACGTCAGGAGCTGATGCCAGGCGTCTACATTATGCCAACCGAACATTTTGAATCGGCATTTCTGTTTGTGACCTTGTCTGTTGGTTCGGCTGTTTATTGGGCAAAGGTGCTGCCGTGAAGAACTGCGTTGAGGAGTGTCGGCAAATGTCAGTTCGCATCATTGCAGTAATTTTTCTTGCTTTACAGATGTTGTGCGCATCGTGCGTACCAACGCCCACAGCTCCTGCAGGCGAAATAAAAGCGCTTAGGGAAGGTGGAATCTTTGTGCTGTGCGAGGGCCTGTGGCGTCAGGACAATGCAGTCCTCTCATACATCAATGCCGACAACTCCGTTGTAAGAGACGTTGTTGGTACATATAACCCAAATACTAAACTTGGTGATATTGCCACGGACATGGTTTCAATGTCGGACACGTTAGTCATTGCCGTTAACACTTCGCGTTCGTTGTGTTTGGTTCGGAAGACTGATGGTAAATGGTTAGGCAGGATTGCCACACCCGGAGTTAAGCAACCATTTCATTTGGCATTGGCATCCAACGGGAAATTGTATTGCACAAACATCAACGACGATTCGATAACGGAGTATGATGCCGCAACTATGGAAGTTACGGTTCCAACAGTAAAAGTGGGTCCTGCACCAGAGGGGATTACTGTTCTTGGTAAAAAAATTTACGTTGCCAACAGTGGTTATGGTGATTTAAGAAAGGATGAGGAGGGGGCGGGCACGATTCAGGTTTTGTCGCAGCAGGATTTGTCGACGCTATCAGTCATCGGAGATCTTCCCAATGTTGGTGTAGTTCGTTCCGACGAAGCAAGAAAATTTGTATGGGCAACATTCAGGCATTTTGCATCGGAACCAGACTCGCTTGGTGGTGTGGTGCTCATCGATGGGAGGACCGATGTTGTGATGAACCTTTGGAGAATCAAGTCGCCGTTAGACATTACCATCGATACTCTCTCAGGCAATGCCTATGTGATGCATGCAGCCGGTGTAGATGTACTCGATCCACAAACACTTGCTACCACAAGGATTATTTCTCATCAAAGTGGGGCGGGAAGTGATATCTGGTATAGTATCGGCTTTGATCATGATCGGAGATTGATTCTTATCGGCAATGCCAGGTCGTACGTCACTGATGGAGAAGTGATTGTGGCTGACCTATTAGGCACAATCATATCGCGCTATCCAGTTGGTCCCAACCCAATTTCGTTTACACGCTGATACCACAATGGTCCATATTGTAACTATGATTACTTTGCAAAGACATAGCCTTCATTTACAAGAACCTCACGGACACGCTGAACATGATCTCCCTGCAGCTCGAGAGTATTGTCCACCACCTGACCTCCCGCTCCCAACTTTTTCTTACATAAGCCCAACAACCCGTCAAGTTCTCTTGGTCTCGATTGAAAGCCCCACACAATCGTCACAGGTTTACCCCGACGTTTCTCAACCCGCACCTTTAAGCGGATTGCTGAGCCATCATACCCCTTTTGTTGGTTATCCTTCTTTTGAGGTTCCATCCCAAGGAGTGAGGCAAGATCTTCCAGACCAGGCATAGATTGCGAATATGCGTACACTTTTTGTGATTACTGCGATAATGATCATCACAGCATGCTATGCTGTGACGATCATCTTCCACATCCTCCTATTCAGGGACAACAGTGTATTTTTTTTCTACACAAAAAGCTGGGGACGCATTTTGCTGCGTCTGTCGGGTATTCGTTTACAGGTAGAAGGCGTTCACAACATTGTACCTGGCAAGCGCTATGTGTATGTGGCTAATCATTCATCACTATTTGACATTCCCATAGTATTTGCCGGGATTCCCGACAACGTTAGGATAATGTACAAACGGGAGCTCGAGCGCATCCCTGTTTTTGGGTGGTGTTTGAATTTGTCACCGCTCATTTCCGTTAATCGGTCTCGGCATAGAGATGCTGCCGATGTCCTTGCTAATATCATCGCTTCGATGTCGGCTGGTGCGTCTGTCCTATTATTTCCCGAAGGTACACGGTCACTTGATGGAACAGTGGGGACGTTCCGTCGGGGCGCTGTGACCATTGCTTCAGACAGCCAGACGCCCCTCATACCCGTCAGCATCATTGGTGCGTGGAGGGTTCTGCCTGCCCGATCAAAACGAATCAGAGGCGGAATAGTAAAAGTGATTATCGATGCTCCAATACAGATCGACACTGAGATCTCACGCACAGAAGAGCGCGAAGTGAGCAATAAGCTTCGGGACATTATAGCAGCCAACGTAAATTCGCAGCATGACCAGTAGCGACATTGTGAAGATTGCCGAGCTCGCCCGATTGAAATTCAGCGAGGACGAGATTGCCACGTTCACCGATGAATTCAACCGTATTGTTGATTATGTTGGCACAATTGCTTCATTGAATCTCGATGGCGTTGAACCTTTAACCACGGTATCAGGTGCTGTCAATGTTACTCGTGAAGATGTTGCGGGCGAATGCCTCACCACCGATGAAGCACTAAGCAATGCACCACGGAAGAACGAAGCGTTCTTCAAGGTTCCCAAGGTCCTCGGATGATAGTTGCCGTCATCCCCGCACGATTCGCCTCAGTACGTTTGCCTGGTAAACCATTAATTGACCTCGAAGGTCAGTCGATGATTGAACGCGTATGGCGGGCTGTAAGTGGCGCGTCGGTAATTGGGCGGACAATTGTTGCAACCGATGATGAAAGAATTGCCAACGAAGTACACCGCATCGGTGGGGAAGCTGTCCTTACTGATCCTACACTACCGAGCGGAACTGATCGGTGCTTTGAAGCACTTACGATTGAAAGTTTGACGCCTGACGTTGTCGTCAATGTCCAATGCGATGAACCATTACTCGAAAGCAGCTTGCTTGACGGGCTGGTTGAAGCACATATCAGGATGAATTCCGACGCAACAACTATTGTAACACCGTTTCATGCAAACGAGAGCATTCACGATGAAGCAGCCGTAAAGGTGGTACGCGGTTCCGACGGACGTGCTATGTATTTCTCTCGCTCTGCTATACCGTTTGTACGCGGCGTTCCCAAGACAGAATGGAGCACAACGTCTCCATATTGGAAGCATATTGGAGTTTACGTGTACAGTTATTCATCATTAAGGCGGCACGTATCACTTGCCCCCTCCCATCTCGAAAAAATGGAGTCTCTCGAGCAACTGCGCTTGCTGCAGGATGGAGCAGTTTTTCAGTGTTTTGAGACTGATGCGCTACTAAAAAGCGTAGACACGCCCGACGATGCCGAGCGTGTCCGCGAAATTTTGCGCTTGCGCTTCTAGAAAATGATACCGAGCAATTCTGTTAGTGGAAGAACCACTCTACGCCGACGTTGCCATAAAGCAAGCCAAACTGAGTTACGCTTGGCGTGAATCCCATATTTAGCAGGGTAATGGCGCCCCACACACCAAAGTGTTGTGTAATAAAGTATTCGGCACCTGGTGCAAATGCAAGGCTTGTAGCTGCGGTTTTCTGTCCCTGGTCATTAATTGCTGCATCGGTCGTTATCGAGAACTGACCCAGGATAAAAGGTTTAAACTCATCAGTGCCAGCAAAAATAAATTTGCCGTATGGTCCAAAGAAGAACTGGTTGTTATTGCTCTCGACGCGGATGCCAATTTGGGTCCCAAGATGGAAAGCTGGTGATAAAGCATAGGCGACATATCCGCCATACATTGAACCCGCAACAACTCCAACGCCAAACTGTTGGTCGGGACTTAGCTGCGCGCGGGCAGACATGGCGCTAATCAGTAAGGCCACAACAAGTGCAAGCAACATGAGACTACTCTTCATACCGATGCTCCAGAAAATGTATGTGTAAATAGTTGCGCAAATATATGTTGGGACCCCTACGTCGAACTACTAAATATTCTTGAATTCTTTTCCTTAACTTGTTTGTCCGCCATACAATCACATGAAGGGAACAATCACCGTACAACGGTACACGCCTGCAGACAGAGAAGAGTGGGATTCATTTGTCGAGGGGTCGAACAACGGCACAATGTTTCATCTGCAGAGGTTCCTTGATTATCACAACGAGGGGAAATGGTCTTTTCACCATCTTATTTTTCGTGAGGAGGGAAAGATTGTTGGTGTACTTCCGGGAGGTGTTAATAAGGACGGAGCATTTTGGTCTCCTATGGGTGCCTCATACGGATCAATTGTCACACACGATACTGCGTTTGAACGTTCCCTCCGCATCGTTGATACCTGCCTGGAATACCTAAAGGCCAATGGCTTTTCCCATGCCTATTTAATTCCGCCGCCGCTCATCTATTCGATTAACTATGAGCAACACATTGAATACGCAATGCTGTATCGGAAAGCCGATTTCGAACTGCATTACATCTCGCATGCTATAGACTTAAAGCGTGGAGACCGCTTCATGGACCACTTCGATGCAACTGCCAGAAAGAGCATTCACAAAATATTGCGCGAAGGAGCTCTTACGATTCGTGAAAGCGATGATTACGACACGTTTTACGAGATACTTGTCGAGAACAAATCCCGCCACGGCGTTAAGCCAACACACTCTCTTGCCGATCTTCACCGATTGCGAGATCTGGTACCCGATAAGATGAGGTTGAACATTGTTTACCTCGGAGACAAGGCAATAGCAGGATCGTTGCTGTTTATTACAAACTCCAAAGTTGTTCTATGTTTTTATAATATGCTTCGATATGAATATGAACATCTGCGGCCCATCTACCTAGTGATGTATGAGACGTGCCGCTGGGCTGTCGAAAATGGTTTTGAATGGGTCGATATTGGAGTTTCGCAGGATACAAGCGCCTCGGATCCCATGACGCCGTCGCTGAATTTAATCACGTTTAAGGAGCGATTCGACGCGCGCGGTATTCTTCGAAGCACGTTTCATTTTTCGCTGTAAGAGTAACGATGAAAGCTGACATTCTGTTGTTCGCAATGTCGGACGTCAGTCGCGATGCGCGAACACTCAATCTTGCACGAGCCATCGCAGCCACAGGATTATCGGTTGTTGTTGCGGCATCGTGTTCTCAGGATTGGGCTAAGGCCGGTATTACGCTTTTAAAGTGGAAAGACCCGGGAGGGTCTGCATTGCGGCGGTGGCTTAGCTTCAGGCAGTGGGCATCGGCGCTTTCTGTTCAGCCAAGAGTCGTTGCAGCAATGGATTTTTTTGCACTCGCGCCAGCGGTGCGATGTGCGAAGAGGGCAAACGTTAAACTTGTGTATGATATGCGCGAGTTTTATTTCGCTCTTGGTCCGCTGGAAGGTAGGGGGCTTCGCCAGTGGTTGATTTCACGTGCCGAGCGATGGTGGCTTCGCAGCGTTTCAAAGATCATTGTAGCAGGAAGACTCGATGCTAGAGTGGTTCAGAAACGATTTAGTCTCTCCGATGCACCGTACATTCTTACAAATACACCCCCATATCGCGAAGCTGTTGCGTCGGACAGCCTTCGAGAACAGTTCTCCATTCAACCTTCGGATACTATCGTTATTTATCAAGGTGTAGTGCATCATGGACGGGGCCTTGTGCCATTCATCAGTGCTATGGCGCTGATGCCAGATGTCCACTTGTGCATTGTGGGTGATGGTCCGGCACTGTCTGAAATCCGTAAGTATGCGGAATCGGATCTTGTTGCAAACCGCGTACACTTCCACCCTTCTGTTCCATATGATTTGCTTCATCCAATTACGTGCAGCGCCGACATCGGGCTTTGCCTGATAGAACCAGTGTCGCTCAGCTATGAATATGCACTGCCTAATAAATTCTTTGAGTATATGATGGCACGAATTCCATCCGTGGTTAGCGATCTGCCGGCATTGCACGACCAGATACTTCAGACACCTGTAGGTATGCTCGTTGAACGCTCGCTTAAACCCGATGACATTTGTGCAGCCATAGAACAATTAAGAAATCCATCGACGCGAGAAGCGATGAAGCAGGCATGTAGCGCAATCAGGGATCTATGCTATGAGAGGCAAGCAGTGCACGCCGTTGATGTCTTTAGAGAGTGTTTGACGTGAATTATTTGCTCCTCGTTCTGCAGCAATTAATAGCATCGTCGACGCATTTGGTTGCCAAGAACATCACGTCTGAAATCCACCCGACTACCGTTGTCTTAGGAAGAGGAATATTTACATGCCTTGCATTTGGAATCTGGTGGATGATTCGAAGAAAGACTTTGTCAAGGATTCAGAGGTCAGACCTTGGGTTGATTGTTTTAATGGGTTTCCTCAACCTGCCCCTTAACCAACTTTTATTTATTTGGGGAATTCGATATACAACTGCTCCTAATTCAGCGCTTGCTTATGCACTCACACCAGCATTCACGGTGTTGTTTCTCGCATTGGTAATGAAGCAGCGACCTGGCTGGAAAAGGGTGGTTGGAATCGGCATTGCCTTCGTTGGTGCATTGATAGTACTGCTCGACCGAGGCGCAGATGCGTCGGCACAAAACACGGTTGGGAACATCATGGTCTTATTAGCAGCCGCATCGTGGGCAGTGTTTACGGTTCTTGGCCGACGCTTAGTTGCTGCGTATGGCGCGGTGTATTCGACGGCGCTCACCTTCTTTACGGGCTTCTTGCTGTACACTGTCGTGTTCCTGATGATACCGGTCCCTTCTGATTTCGAACCATTGTTTGCTTTCGAAAACAGTCTTCACCTGTGGCTTCAGCTGCTCTATCTAGGTGTGGTGGCATCTGCAGTCGGGTACGGACTGTGGTACTATGCCCTTACGCACATGGACGCAGGCAGGGTGTCGGTCTTTAACAATCTTCAGCCTGTTTTCACAACCATTCTTGCTTTTTTGATATTTGGAACACAGCCAACGATGTTATTTGTAGTTGGAGGCATCATTGTGCTGGCAGGAGTTGTTGTTACACAGCGAGCTCAGGATGCGCGGCGCGTTCTGTTGTAGTTTCGTCGGCAATTCGGGAGTGATTTCATGCGAGTCGAACCGTCTCACGCCACACTGTTAGTTGTTGATATTCAGGAACGACTGTTTCCTCACATTTATGAACATGAAGCCTTACAGGCTAATTGTATTCGGCTTATCAAGGGAATGCGGATTCTAAACATTCCTATAATCGTAACCGAACAATACTCAAAGGGTCTTGGTAAGACCATTGCTCCGGTGGCTGCAGCACTGGGTTCGTTTGAACCCTATGAGAAAATGACGTTCAGCGCCTGCCGCGTCACCGAAGTCGAAAGTATTGTGTTGGGCACGCAGGGGCACCAGATCATCGTGCTCGGTATCGAGGCACATGTGTGCATTCAACAAACGGTGCTCGACATTCTTGCACAAGGCCGTGCCGTGATTGTTGTTGAAGATTGTATCTCATCCAGGAAACGCATCGATCGCGACGTAGCGATTGCCCGCATGAGAAGCGAAGGTGCATTGATTACAACGTACGAGTCGCTCCTGTTCGAACTCCTGGGCACTGCAGATGCAGAGGCATTTAAACAAATTTCATCGCTGGTAAAATGAAACGCAGTCATGAATCCATCACCTCTGTGATGGTGGAGGAGAGAGTGTTCGCTCCTTCTGCGAAGTTTTCGAAAGGGGCACACATATCAGGCAAAAAACAGCTTGCGTCAATTTCATCACGCGCACGTAAGGATCCAGTCGCTTTTTGGAACCGACAGGCCTCCTTACTCCATTGGTTTGCTCCCTGGAAAACTGCGATGAAATGGAGGTATCCGCATGTGCAGTGGTTTGTGGGAGGTAAGCTGAATGCGAGTTACAACTGCCTGGACGGACACATCACATCCTGGCGCAGAACAAAAGCCGCTTTGATTTGGGAGGGTGAAGATGGATCAGTGAGGACCTATACATATCAGCAGCTTCATACAGAGGTGTGCAAGTGTGCCAATGCTTTGGTTAACCTGGGTATTAAACAAGGAGATGTTGTTGGAATCTATATGGGAATGGTGCCAGAAGCAGTGATTGGTATGCTTGCATGCGCTCGCATTGGCGCAACACACAACGTGGTGTTCGGAGGCTTTAGCAGCGATGCTGTGGCAGAACGTATGAACGATAGCAAGGCAGTTGCTTTAATTACGCAGGACGTGGCGCAGAGGCGCGGCGAATATGTGCACCTGAAGCAGGCGGCAGACGAGGCGTTGAAGAGTTGTCCGACGATAAAAAGTGTTATCGTTTATAAAAGAGGCGACGAGCAGACGAAGATGAAGGCCGGACGTGATCATTGGTTTCACGACCTAATGAATGCTGCGAGCCACGTCAGCACTGCTGCTTCACTTCCAAGTGAGCATCCGTTGTTCATTTTGTATACAAGCGGATCCACTGGCAAGCCAAAGGGCATCTTGCATACAACCGGTGGATACCTTACGCAGGTGGCTTATACAGCCAAGATGGTCTTCGATTTAAAAGATGACGATATTTATTTCTGTACCGCAGACATTGGATGGATTACCGGTCACAGCTACATCGTCTATGGTCCACTTGCAAACGGGGCCACACTGCTGATGTATGAGGGTGCACCTAACTGGCCCGAACCTGACAGATTCTGGCATTTGATAGAAAAACATCGTGTGAGTATTTTCTACACTGCCCCAACGGCTATTCGCGCCTTCATGAAATGGGGTGAATCCTGGCCACGAAAGCATGACCTTACTTCATTGCGATTGTTAGGGACTGTAGGCGAACCGATAAACCCGGAAGCATGGATGTGGTACCACAGTGTGATTGGACAAACACGGTGTCCAATCGTTGATACATGGTGGCAGACCGAAACGGGTTCGATCATGATTAGCCCCCTACCAGGTGCTTCAAAGACAAAACCTGGCACAGCCACGCGTCCACTGCCAGGAGTTTTGGCTGACGTAGTTCGCCGCGATGGTACTTCTTGCGACGCCAATGAAGGGGGCTTGCTTGTGATAAAGCATCCATGGCCATCGATGCTGCGAACCATTTACGGAGATGACGACAGGTATCTGAATTCGTATTGGAAAGCATTTCCCAAGAAGCGCCGTCATCCAGGCTGGTATTTTACGGGCGACGGAGCGCGCAAGGATGAAGATGGAAATATATGGATCATCGGCAGAGTGGATGATGTTGTAAATGTAAGTGGACACAGGCTCGGCACTGCAGAAATAGAAAGTGCATTGGTATCGCACAGTCTTGTTGCCGAAGCTGCAGTTGTTGCCAGACCCGATGAGATTAAAGGAAATGCACTTGTAGCTTTTGTTACTTTAAAATTGAATGTTAACGCCAACCTTCCCAAACTTCGCGAGGAGTTGCGCAATCACGTTGGTAAGGAAATTGGACATATTGCCAAGCCAGATGAAATACGGTTTACAGACGCATTGCCCAAAACACGCAGTGGTAAAATCATGCGGAGATTGTTGCGAGAGCTGGTGACAAGGGGCGATGTAACGGGAGATACAACAACGCTCGAAGACCGCGGAGTACTTGAGCGTTTACGCCTGGGCGACGAAGAGTAATGCTTGTAAGCAAGCTTCCCCTATTTTCGCTAGGCTATAACCACCGAACAACGGAAAACCAATGCGCAGTGATGTGTTGCGCAAAGCAGTAATCATGGCAGGGGGCTTTGGCACGCGCCTACGCCCCCTTACAATGTCGCTGCCAAAACCGATGGTACCCCTGGCTAACAGGCCAATGATGGCTCACATCGTTTCGCTGCTTAAACGGCACGGTATTACCGACGTTGTTTCGTTGCTGTATTTCCAGCCCGAACACATCACATCGTATTTCGGTGATGGTTCTGCCCTGGGTGTTGATATGAAGTACGTTACGGCCGAATCTGACTTCGGCACAGCAGGCAGTGTAAAAAATGCAGAACCACTGCTCAATGAACGGTTCATCATTATCTCTGGCGACGTGCTTACCGATGTTGATCTGACTGCAGCAATGAAGTTCCATTTGCAGCGGAAGGCAATGGCAACGATTGTGCTTACTCGTGTGTCCCAGCCGTTGCAGTACGGTATTGTTATGACGGATGCTGAAGGACGCATCACACGGTTCCTGGAGAAGCCATCGTGGGGCGAAGTATTTAGTGATACAATCAACACTGGTATCTACATCCTTGAGCCCGAAGTACTCTCCCTGATACCTGAAAAAACAGATTTTGATTTCGGAAAGGATCTGTTCCCCTTAATGCTTCGGAAACATCTGCCGTTGTATGGCTACACTGCCGATGGATACTGGAAGGATGTTGGTAATCTTCAGGAATATCAACTTGCTCATGCAGATGTTCTTGCAGGCCGCGTTAATCTGGAACTCATTGGCACTCCAACCGACTCGGCTGTTTGTGGTAACAACGTGCAGTTGTCACCTCACGCCCATCTCGAGGGACTAGTGATTATCGGAGATAACGTTACAATTGGCGATAGAGCATGGTTGAGCAACTGTGTCGTTGGCTCGCAGGTAACAATAGGCGCGGGCGCAAAACTTTCCGGTACCGTTGTTTGGCACGATTCGCAAATCGGCGATTTTGCTGAGATAACTAATTCCGTTGTCTGCAACGATGTTACCATAGGCAACCGCGTAACCGTACTCGATAACTCATTTATTGCCGAAGAATGCGTGATAGGGGAAGGGGCTCGAATTCTCTCCAATCTGAAACTCTGGCCGCGAAAAACGGTGGAATCGGAAGCTGTGCTCACTCGAAGTTTGGTTCAGGAAGAACATTGGGCACGGCAATTGTTTACAGATGCACGGATATCGGGAATTTCAAATAACGACATGAATCCCGATTTCGGCGCTAAGCTTGGCTTTGCTCTTGGCATGGCACTTGGAGCCGGAACCTTAGTTGTTTCAAGTCGGGATGACGACGCCGTTTCGAGAATTATGAAACGATCCATTACAGCAGGCCTTATGAGCGTTGGTGTTAACGTTGGCGACCTTCAGCTTACGTCGATTCCGCAAACCAGACAGGAAATGTACACCGGCAGATATGTCGCTGGATTTCATGTCCGACGTTCGCCGCGAAAGTCAGACAAAACCGACATCATATTGTTTGGCAAGGACGGACGGGATATTCCATCGTCTCAGGCAAAAGCCATCGAACGATATTTCTACGGCGAAGACATTAAGCGCGTGCATTACGGAAACGTTGGACGGCTCTCGTTCCCGGAACGGTCCGTAGGCACATACATCGAGAGGTTCATTTCTAAACTCGATGCAGAAGCCATACGGCAGCGCAGATTTAAACTGTTCGTAGACTACTCGTTTGGTTTGGCGGCAAGTGTTTTCCCGCAGATTCTCGGCGAACTCTCGTGCCGGGAGCTTGCAATGAATAATTACGTCGACGCATCACGTAATCCCGATGCGCTCGAAGAAACACTCGATGAATCAGCGATGATTATGCGGTCGCTCGGATATGAAATTGGATTCAAAATCGATTCAGGAGCAGAAAAGATTGCACTGGTTGATGAGCGAGGCATTTGGTACACATCGTTGCGATTGTTAACGATAGTTACTAAATTGGTTCTCGACACTTATAAACATCGCGAACCTTATTCAATTGCAGTTCCTGTGCAGGCAACTCAGGAGATCGAAG
>JAGVJW010000004.1 GCA_020050895.1 bacterium
AAGTGGGAAAGTATTTCCTTGGGCCTATGTAGTGGGTAATAAGAACCCTTGTGGACCTGTTCCGGGTCCAGGCTATTGCGTTTGTTGGGCTACCGTCAAGATGCCTGGCAAGATCCCTATTCCGGGAACTGGCAGGTGTGAATCTGGTGATAGTGAGAATCATATAGGTTGCCTGCGCGATTCGGATTGCCCATTTTCTATTGCTGATAGTGGTAGTTTAATTCTTCGCCCTTCCGCATTTCCGGAATTCAACATTGGGCCGTTAGTACCCCTCTCTTTCTGGGGACCGTTAATCTAGGCCCGGAGACCTGAGCACGATGCCGGGGATGATGGTGCCGGGAGGAATCTGCCGGATGCAGGTGCCACCATCTATAGTGCGGCAACAGCTTCGTCGGCTACGTAGAAGCTGCCACAGATAACGGTCGGTCCGCGCAGGACTGCCCGGCGGACTGCATCGGCAACGCTTGTGTGCGTCGATATTCTTTGGTAGCCGGCCTGTGCGGCTAGCTGTTCCAAGCCCCCTACAGAAATAGCTCTGTCGAAGTTTGGCGCACAAAGATGCAGCGTCGAAACGAGTGGCTTTAGTCTCTCGAGCATCCCAAGAAGATCTTTATCGCGCATGCCGCCGAAAACAACCTGCCATGAATGGTCGCGGTATCCTGCCTGTTGGAGTGTGTCAACCAGGGCTTCAACGCCGGATGGATTGTGCGATACGTCGAGAACAACGGTTGGGTCTTTACGAACAAGCTGAACGCGTCCTTCGATTCCGGTTTTAGCATCAACCAATCGCAAACCGTCGCGAACATGATCTTCGCTAATAAAATAAACATTTTTAATATGCGGCAATGTTGCCATCACGGTTGCGATATTCCGTGCCTGATGAGCGCCGGCCAGCGGTGTTGTGTAATAGTGAAGCAAGTCACCATCAATAACACTAACGCTCATCGAGAGATCGGGGTAAATATCGTCGACCTCAACACGCACAACATCTTCGGCAAACGTTACCGTAGTTTGAGCTTCTGCAGCGCGTTGTTCAAATATTTGATGTATGAGTTGTCTTGAAGAATCAGCTCCCTGCTGCCCCACAATAACAGGAACCTCGGACTTGATTATTCCCGCCTTTTCCAACGCAATGTTTTCAATTGTTGCACCGAGGTATTCCATGTGGTCGAAATCTATTTGTGTTATCACAGATACGAGCGGCTCGATAACATTCGTGGCGTCGAGCCGACCTCCCATTCCCGTTTCAAAAATGGCAACATCAACTCTGCGTTCTGCAAAGTATACAAAGGCCATCGCCGTTGTGATTTCGAAGAATGTTGCATCGATTTCTCTGCCATTCTCCAACAAAGGTTTCCCGATTCGCACAATGTCTTCATCGGAAATCATTTCGTTGTTAATGCGGATTCGCTCGTTAAAACGGCGTACGTGTGGCGACGTGTAAAGGCCCACGTTATAGCCGGCGCACTGCAGGATCGACGAAATCATGGCACATGTACTGCCTTTGCCATTTGTACCGGCAACATGAATAGAAGGATATCGGGTATAGGGGTTTTCTAATCTTTCGCACAATGACTGAATTCGCGTCAGTCCAAGTTTTACCTTGGAATGACTCATCATGGCATACAGTTCATTCAGCAGCGGTTCTATCGACATTGGCGCAAACAAAAAAATAATGCCGGGTATCACGGATACCCGGCATTGAATCTTGTATCTACAGTAGGCTCACTCCTCTTCGACGGATTCGCTGGATTCCAGGTCTTCTATTGAAGGAGCAATGGCGGAGCCATCCGTGAATTTATCTGCATTCGGTACCGGGTGATTCACATTGTAGGTCGCGATTTCGTCAGCCGACTTCGTGCGAAGAAGCTCCACAACGGAGAGAACTATCTTCTTCTGCTCCTTGTCGAATTCAACAACCTTCAACGGAAGTACATCACCGACGTTAAAGTAGTCGGCAATAGTGCGTACAGGGGCAAACGATAATTGTGAGACTGGCACGAAGCCATCTACACCCTGAGGCATCTCAACAATCACGCCCTTGTCTATGACCCGAACAATCTTTCCTTCGGTGTCCATACCGACATTAAATTCATTTTCGAAAATGTCCCATGGATTTTCCGTGATCTGCTTGTGTCCAAGCGAAATCCTTCGGTGTTCGTTGTCGATGGCAAGCACGATTACATCAACGATATCGCCCTTCTTAACGAATTCGCCTGGGTGACGGATTTTCTTTGTCCAAGACAAATCGCTGATGTGCACCAAGCCATCCACACCAGGTTCGAGTTCGATGAACACTCCAAAATTCGTAAGGTTTCGTACAACACCTTTGTGCACCGAGCTTACTGGATACTTCGCTGTAAGATCGTTCCATGGATCTGGTTCCAGTTGTTTCATACCCAGAGCCAGTTTGCGATCTGCTTTGTCTATACTCAACACAATAGCGCTGACTACCTGACCCAGAGAAACCACCTGCGAAGGATGTTTGACGTGTTGCGTCCAACTCATTTCACTGATGTGAATCAATCCTTCAACACCTTTTTCAATTTCAATAAAAGCACCGTAATCGGTTAGCGATACAACCTTTCCAGAAACCTTCGTACCGGGTGCATAACGCTCGCCGATTGCTTCCCACGGATGTTCCGTGAGTTGCTTCATTCCAAGAGAAATACGTTTTCTATTCGGATCGTAATCAAGAACCACAACCTTGACTTGCTGATCGAGCGACACAACTTCGCTCGGATGGGTAACACGTCCCCAGGATAAATCCGTGATGTGTACCAGGCCATCTACACCACCAAGGTCGACAAAGACGCCGAAATCCGAAATCGCTTTAACAACACCTTCAAGTACAAGCCCCTTTTCAAGAAGATTGAGAATCTTTCCGCGTTGTTCTGTGAGTTGTTCTTCGAGCAAGACCTTGTGGCTTACAACAACATTTTCGCTTGGGTGATTTACTTTAACCACACGTACATCAAGGTTGCGGCCAACCCATGAATCGAAATCACGCACAGGGCGAACATCAATCTGGGATCCAGGCAAGAACGCTTCGATGCCAAGCAGATCGACGACCATGCCGCCCTTTATGCGCCGAAGTATTCTCACTGGGGTTACGGATTGTGTTTCGTGCAGCTTGAGAATATCGTCCCACGTTTTCATGAAATCTGCACGGCGGCGCGATAAAATCAAGCGCCCTTCAGGGTCTTCAATTTTCTCAACGAAAACATCCACACCATCGCCGGGTGTAAGTGTTTCAGCGCCTACGAATTCTGCCCGCGGAACGATTCCAAGCGATTTAAAACCGATGTCGACGAGAATTTCGTCTTTAGTTACGGAAATCACCTTTCCGTGAACCATCTCATCTTCTTTAACCTTGGAGAGCATGGTATCGAACATGCTCCGGAACGCATCGTCGTCCATCGACACATTATCCAGATCACCTTCCAGTATTGCTGCAAGTGCTGTTTTTTTAATGCGAGTGTGTGTGGGAGGGGGCTGCGGGGTGGGTATATCGGCTATTGCTGATACTGCATCTTCAGATGTATGCTGATGTGCTGTTTCCGGTGATGTCTCCTGTGTTGTTTCCTGATCCGTCATAAATGCCTTGATGTTAGCAGTGTAGCGCGACCCTTCGCAACCTGCCAACGAGTTTGATTAGTGGAACAAACTGAGGGTCGGGAAAAGAGAACAAAGATAGGTAAAAATTTTAGTGCGCGAAGCGCCATGCCGGGTATTACGGATACCCGGCATGGCGGATAACACGGCGGTTTGAGATTCCAAAAAGTAACTTTGGCATGGTTTTTTGTGTTATTACATTATGGATTGGTTCGACGCATTTGACGAAGTATTCGCATCGGTTGAGCGATACGTAGAAATTCATGGCAAACCCCCCGCTGAGCTTGCCGTGTCGCCAGCACTTTATGAATGGCTTGCCGAACTGCAAAGAGAATCTAATTTCCTGGGTGGCTCTCCTCCCTCTGATCCAGTGGTCCTTGAAACTGCGTATGGTATTATCCCGCTTGTGATTAATGAGAAATTGGATCCGTACGAAATCATACCGTTATAGTAATTAGTTTTAAGCATAAGCACCTGGCACGTGGCACCTGGCACGTGGCACCTGGCACGACGTTATTTTAGCACCATGCGCCCGTAGCTCAGTTGGATAGAGCAACAGCCTTCTAAGCTGTGGGTCGCAGGTTCGAATCCTGCCGGGCGTACAGATTGAATGGTGCCACGTGGCCTCCAGGTTATTGCTCAAACGCTTGAAAGGATAGAACATGAATGATTTGCATTACATGAGCGGCTTCGGCAATGACTTTGCCACGGAATCGGTGAAGGGGGCTTTGCCAGCCGGACAGAATTCGCCGCAGAAACCAGCGTATGGGCTGTACACTGAGCAAATAAACGGGACGGCTTTTACGGCTCCGAGATCGAGTAACAGACGTTCGTGGATGTATCGGATTCGTCCGTCGGTTGTGCATAGGCCGTATGAGCGAATCGATAACGCCCTGGTGCGATCCACGCCATTCAATGAAGTCGATACCACTCCCAATCAACTGCGATGGAGCCCTCTAGATGTCCCGTCTGTGCCTACAACGTTTGTGCAGGGTTTGCGAACGATTGCAGGTAATGGCGACGTAGCAACGCATTCGGGATCGGCAATACACATGTATGTGGCCAACAGTAGTATGGTTGATACATTTTTTTATAATGCAGATGGTGAGCTTTTGGTGGTGCCACAAATGGGGCGCCTTTCGTTTCTTACTGAGTTGGGTATACTCAGCGTAGAACCTGGCGAAATTTGTGTGATACCTCGCGGCTTCAAGTTTCGCGTGGAAATGAATGAACCGTGCCGCGGTTACATTCTCGAGAACTATGGTGCAGCGCTGCGTCTGCCGGATCTTGGACCTATTGGTGCGAATGGTCTGGCATACCCGCGGGATTTCCTAACACCCGTTGCATGGTACGAGGATCGCACCGGTGAATTTGAAGTAATAACAAAATTTATGGGTAACCTTTGGCGGGGTGTCTATGATCACTCGCCGCTGAATGTTGTTGCTTGGCACGGCAACTATGCCCCCTACAAATACAACCTCAGAAATTTTCAGTGCATCAACACCGTTACGTTCGACCATCCCGATCCTTCAATCTATACAGTTTTAACATCTCCTTCCGACACTCCTGGAATGGCTAATGCCGATTTTGTTGTGTTTCCACCCCGATGGATTGTTGCCGAACACACTTTTCGTCCACCATGGTTTCACCGAAACTTTATGAACGAATTCATGGGCCTCATCGAAGGAGTTTATGATGCTAAGGAAGGAGGCGGGTTTGAGCCGGGAGGAGCTTCGCTGCATAATTGTATGAGCGGACATGGTCCCGACGCCGAGACGTATGCAAAAATGACGTCGGCAGATCTAAAACCTGTGAAACTTGAAGGGACATTGGCCTTCATGTTTGAGACGGGTTTGGTGGCGCGACCAACGGCTTTTGCAATGTCGTGCTCTGAACTTCAGGCGGATTATTGGGAATGCTGGCAGGGTTTGAAGCCAGAATTTAAAGTCTAATTGCGTAGTTTTGTTGTTCAGCCAAGTCCCGTGCGATTGTGCCGAACCCAACTCCGCCAGGTCCGGAAGGAAGCAACGGTCAGTTTGTGTACAAGGCGCCACGGTAAACTTGGCTTTTTGTTTATCTCAGATTTAAATAGTCTGTGTATTCATGGTACGCCGGATTCTAATTAATGTCACTCCCTCCCACATGCGCATTGCCATCACAGAGGATGGCCGTCTGGCAGAGTTATTCACCGAAGAGCCCGATCGCGAACATCATGTTGGGAATATCTACCTTGGAAAGGTGTCGAAAATCCTGCAGGGAATGAATGCAGCGTTTATCGACATTGGGTTAGAACAAGATGCCTTCCTTCATTTCAGCGACGTTGATTCGTCGATGGAAGAAGTGACGACTGAGGACGACGAAGACGACGCGGTTCAAAGAACGGTAAGTGCAACCGTTGAATCATCAGACGTCGCGCTACGAACGGCACGTGCCTCTCCCAAAAAGAAACTACCAACATTTAACACTAAACGCAGTGGCGAGGTGACGATTAACCTTCAGCCAAAGCAAACTGTGATAGTTCAGGTAACACGCGAAGCCTATCATCAAAAAGGTGTTAGGGTAACAACAAAGGTTGGGCTAACCGGACGCAATGTTGTGTTGATGCCTTTTGATGAGGCTGTGGGTGTTTCCCGCAAAATCGTTTCTGGCAGGGAACGAAAACGTCTGCGCATGATAGCTCGATCCATATTGCCTCAGGGAATGGGATGCATCATTCGTACGGCGGCTGCTGGATTGGGTGAAGAGGATGTTCGCAGGGATTTTGAGACGCTGCTCGACGACTGGAGAGATATAGAGAAGGATGTTCGTATTGCAAAAAACCCTGCATTGCTGCACGAAGAAGCAGGCATAGC
>JAGVJW010000207.1 GCA_020050895.1 bacterium
GCATTGAATATCGGTTGCAGGCACAGTTCCATCCTGGAGTAGCCCAATCGTACGAAATAACGGAAGAGACGTCTGTAGTTAGGACGCATAGCGACAGTTCAAAAAAAGCTTACGGACGTGAAGTAAAATATTTTGCAACGTTTCGTTGCATCGAGTCACAAGATGGCATCAGCACAATTGTTGTCAACCTCGATTCATTGCTTTACAAGTTCAGCTCACAAGGCGTAGATCTGGCTTACGATTCACAAAAGGACCTGACCCCTAAGAATTTTGCAGATCTCAATAACTATTTTGGCCCACTGAACCGACCGTTCAGCCTGACTATAAATTCATACGGAGAAGTTTCAAAGGTTGATGGCGAACAAATCGAATTCTGGAGAGACTATTTTATTGAGAATAAGGATGGACTCGATTCTGTTCTGTATCTGATTTGGATGCAGTCCCTCGACCGTGAAAACCTACTTCATTACGGCGACCTACAGAAACGCATATTACCTGGTAGAAGCTATGCCATCGATTCCACATGGCGTTCAGTGTTGGGTATGCGCATCGATGGAGTGGTGTATGCCGATACTGTTACCTCAAAGCTCACAAAGTATACCGGCGGTTTTTACGAGATTATCACAAACGATACAATTCGTGCTTTGCCGCAGTTAATCCATGTGTATGGCATTCCGGAAATAAGCCATCTCTCTGAAGGCTATGCGGGAATTAACAATGTGTTGTCGTTAACAACATCAGGAACCGTCGATGAAGTTGTATCAGAAATTAATGCTTGGTTCCGCGCATCTGCCGGTATTGAGACGTACACACAAAACATAACGTCCACAATGAAGTGGAAGCTAACCGGACAATATCAATGGTAAATCGTTACGGGCTCATTGCACTGCTTACTGCCGCTGTTCTATTGAGCGCTTGTGAAGGGGAAAAATCAGTACAGGAAATCTCATCGGCCGATAGTACCGCTCAAATCTCCGCGGCAGATACTGCATCGGGCAAGGTTTTGGAAAGTGAATCGCTGAACAATATCAAGATTGCTTTGAAAATCGACAATGGAATGAAATTCCGATATCGCATCAGAGAGTGGTCAGACGACGTTCAGGATTCGATCACTGTTTCAACGTTAGCAACTCACGTGTATACAAAGATTGGTCAGGCGCTGCGCAGCGACGGCGCATTCCAGTTCTCCTTTAGGATTGATACAGTATCAATCGACATGAAAGTGACGAATAACTCTGATAAACGAATTCTCAACGAAACTCATTTTTCCTCAACCGATTCAGCTAATCCAACCGAACCAACAAGAATTATTCAGATGGGTCCTGTTGGTGAAACAGTAACCGTAACCATTGGTAGTGATGGGAAGATTCAAGAAATCGGCGGCGTCTCGCTTGTATTTAACAAAATCGCTAAAAAACTCCCGAACGCGCCCGCAAGCGATCAGGCACGAATGGAGGCCATTCGTTTTTTAGAAAGCGCATTGTATGGCAAGTTCGTTGGAATGGAATATCTGATGTTTCCCCAAACCAATCTTGATTCAACCCGTAGCTGGACAAATTCACAATTGGCAAATCTTGGACCACTCTTCTCTGCAGAAACTACAACAGCATACAAGCTTGTTAGTGTCAGGATTGTTAAGGGGCGACGTATCGCAACCGTCGAGGCCGATCTTGCAGGGACTATAAGGGTTAACCCTCCATCGCCACAGGTGGGGGTTACCGCTGAAATTCTTAAGAATTCGATTCGCGGGAAATCGCACGCTGTTATTGATTTGGAGAATGGTGCTACTATTGCAAAAGTGAACACCATATCTTTCAGCGTTACGGCGAATGTTATGGATCCCATGTCTCGCCAGAAGCGTACCCTCACACAGTCAAACGACACACGCTACGAGGTCGAGCTACTCCCGAACTGAACATGCTCAGACGAAAAGTCGATCTTCGCAAAGTTTTTCTCCCAAGCGATAGCATCGCCTTCGTAGTGATCGCCCTTGGGCTCTTCATTGCGTTGTTCCTTGATGAAATGGCGGTTAGACTCATCGGCGTCTGCATTACCATCCTCGGCGGTGTTGCATTGTTTATGATGGTGTCTCCACGCCTTGCCGACATGTCTGGCAATCGTGCACCACGCCCATCCGATAGTCCGTCAATTGAATCCCAAGTAAAGCGCGACCCGCTTAAAACGAGTCGTGTGTTCGACAGTAAGGAGTACAAAGACACGTTCGGCATCGATGAAAGCGAACATGAATCTGTTGTCGACGAAAAGCAGATTGCGTTATGGGACGATGAGGCGCCAAAGAGCGAAGCGATACCTGAGAAACGTTTGGAACCGATACGGACGCCTGTTGTGCCTATCGAAACAGAACTCGGCGATGGCGTCTCTTCGGTGCGCATTCTCGGCAAACGTTCTGCATCGGCCGATGCAAAGGAGCCAGCCCTTGCAATTAACTCGCGCGTAGTAGGAAAATCTGAACAGCGCATGCAGCCTTCGCTTGCACCGGTGTTTCCCGCAGTTACCGGACCCATTACAGAAGAAATTAAACTTTCTGACGATGTTATCGTTCGGCCGAAGTCTCAGGATAAGCAGACCGAGAAGAGCACCGAGGCTACTGTGCAAACACCGCGCGTTGCTGACGTTCCCCAAAATCCTGGTGCCGAAGAAATGGAGCACGAGATATCGGAGGAGAATGTCTTGCAAGAGAGGGTGTCGCAGGAAGTTCCCGTGCGAAAACGAAAATCGGAGATTGCAGTGTCGGCATTCATGGCCGACAACGACGACGAGATGGAATCGTCGGAGGAACCGCGCAAGGAATTCGACTACCTTCTCAACCGAGTCCTCATGGTTATCCGTTCTGCAACCAATGCCCGAACGGCTGCCTTTTTTTGGTTCAATAAAGAAAAAAATGAACTCGTCCTCGAAGCAAGCATTTCTGATGCCACAGAAGAATTAATAAAGGAACGTAAGATACCTCTGGGGCGCGATGTTGTAAGCCAGATTGCGCTGGATGGACGTCCGGAAATTCTTACAGAAATTAGTCCCGCCGCCGAACTGGACTTGCTTTCATACTATCGCTACCGCGCAGGCACTCTCTCGTTTGTTGGTGTTCCGGTCTACTACCGCGGTAATGTTGTTGGCGTATTATGTGCGGATTCGAAGATTGAAGATGCCTATTCCGATGTTACCGTTGGATTTTTCGGTCATTTCACAAAACTCATATCCGGTTTGGTATCATCATACACTACAAAATTCGATTTGCAACAGAAGTCGCGTGTACTAGATGCGTTACAGACCTTTAAGACAGTTTCGCAAGACTCTCCATCGTCTGTCGAGAGAGTTCTCTCTGCGTTAACGGATACCGTCATCAGGCTCATGGAAGTTAGTACAATTGGATATGTTGTGTATGACCATACACGGCATGAATGGACAGTTCGCGATGTGCAATCTGTTATCGAAGATTATCATTCTCTCATCGGTTCAGCAGTAGATTTAGCTCGAACAGCCGTGGGGCAATGCATTACATCGGGACGTGTTGTCACTTCGACGTCGTCAAATCAATCAACACGCATCACTCCTAAAGAACCAAATGTGCTTGGTGCACAGTTTATAGCGTTGCCCATGAGGTCTACGCACAGCACGTATGGCGCAATGTTTCTCGAGAACAATGAGGGATCGTTGTCGCAGCAGGATCTAGCGGTTGCCGAAACACTTGCAGACCATGCGGGAACACTTATTGAGCAGATTAGGGGACTCGAACGTTTGCAGGATTCGGCTTTGCTGGATTACGATACCGGCATTCTAAACTTGTCGGGTTTTGAATCGCGTGTGCGCGAAGAGTTTGCCCGATCTACAGATTATCAACTTCCGCTCACAGTGTGTCTTATCAAAACCGATCCGCTGCGTCCGGGACGCGGTCACGAAACAGAGAAAATTCAACGTATCATCCTTAGCCATGTGCTGAGCCGTATTCGGGAGCAGATTCGTGAGTACGACGTTATAGGCAGATATTCTGACGACGTAATCGTTGTTGGGCTGGTGGCGTACACTTCTCATGAAGCGCATTTCTGGACGGAGGGCCTGCGTCGGGATATTGCCAGCACACCACTCGATGTAGACGGGAAACGGATTACTACAACCATCTCTGCAGGCATTGCCCAGGCAAATCCGCGCGATTCGTGGGATACACTACTCCAAAACGCTGCGTCTGCATTAGACATTAGCGCTCAGCTTCAGAATAAAGTAACCGTATTTAGTTAATCGAAATCTGCGTTTTGCTGCACCGTTAATCTGTATCTGCAGTTAGTATTTCGAATCTTGCAAGCACAGGACAATGATCGCTTATCTTTTCAGCATCGGTCTCGGAAAGGTAGTCGTGTATATTTTCAACGTATTCACTCCCTGATCGGTACCGCTGACTTGCAGTAACGGAAGCAACAATGTGGTCGATGACGTTCCAGCTTTTATTTGCGCAACTCTTCAGATTTCTTGTCAAGAACAGAAGATTAGGTGCATTCGAAAGGGCTGTAATCGTTGGATTTAGCTGGCGTTGCGGATAATCGTTCAGATCACCCGTAATAATGACATCTTTTTCCGGACCTGATGTTACTGAATCAACCCACGCCCTAATCACTTCCGCCTGCTTGGTTCGAACCTGCCGTGATTCTTCCACCATTTCCGTAGTGCTGTCGTATCGCGACGTGCTCTTAAGGTGTACTATCATTTGTATCCAATCGAACTTGCCCTTCCTACAAGAAACAACAAGCCCCGGTCTCAGCCTCTCAGGTCTACCCAGCGTGAGAGGCTCGTATTCGGCGATACGCCGCACGTCGACAGATTTTTTGTAAATGACGCCTACGCGTTGCTGTCCTCCACCCTGTGAAACGAATCCATCGTAATCATCGAGGTATCGAAGCACATTCTTCAGCGCCTTCTCATTTTCGATTTCCTGTACTCCAAGAACGTCGGCTTCAGACTTTACAATGATATCGGCTATCAATAAATAATCGTGGTCTGTTCGGGTCTTTCTATCCCCGGTGCCATCACCAAGCCATTCAATGTTAAATGTTCCAATCACAGCCGAAGTATCAGTTGTCCCCTTGGACGAAGAGCATCCCTGAATTACAACAGCGGCGCACAATCCCGAAAGCATCGCCCAGTGAAGTCGCATTGTCATGATAGTTGGTTAATAATCATCTTCGTGTAAAAATAGCCTTTGCAATGTAACCCGCCACTTGGGGGTTTTCTTTTAGCCGCCGTGTAGAATACCCGTACCAGTCGTGACCGAAAGGTACATAGATGCGTACGGAATGCCCATTTGCAATCAGCTTATCCCTACGTTCTTCCCTCACGCCCATTAGCATTTGAAACTCATAATCAACCGGGTGCCCCTGCTTTTGTGCAATCAGTTGCTCTGCGTCGGCCAGTAGCTCTTCGTCGTGCGTTGCGATGTGTGTTCTCGCACCGCCATCTATGAGCATGCGCAGCAGTTTTTTGTAGTTACTTCTGATTTCATCAGCATCATGAAAGGCCAGATCCTCGCTTTCTTGATAAATTCCCTTACATAACCTCACACTCGGCTTGAATTGGACTAGGTTAAGTACATCTGCTTCCGATCTGCGCAGATAGGCTTGTATCACTACGCCAACGTTATCAAACCCATCTCGACGCAATCGTTTGTAAAAATCAAGTGTTGCAGAGGTATAGGGTGTGTTCTCCATATCCATTCGGACAAAAACGCCCGAAGTGCGGGCATGGAGCACTACCTCGGAGATGTTGTGGTAGGCAAGTTCGCTATCGATATTGAGACCGAGTGAAGTTGGCTTGACGCTTAGGTAGGAATTAAGGCCACGTGTTCGTATTGCATCGACAACCATTTTCGACATTTCCGTTTCATCTTGTGCCCGATCGGTTGATTGTACAAATTCACCAAGCACGTCGATCGTGGAACTTGCACCTAACAACATAAGGTGTTCAGACACCCGTATGGCATCATCCAACTGTGGCCCGGCGATGTATCGCCGAGCCACTAGTTTTACAATACCTTTGGGAATTATCGGAAGAGTTGTAACAACTAACTTGTTGAAGAGGCTCATCACTAATGAGTCAGAAACTTGTTGTTGTTAGTGGACAATGGTCAGTGGCGTATCTGCAACGGATGCACCGGACTTAACAATAAGCCGATAATACCCGGGAGCAACACTGTTAAGGGCTACCCTAATAATTGAATTGCTGCTGCCGGTCAGGGAAACAGATGAGAGAAATCGTTCGCGTCCTGCAACATCAACCAGAACAACATCTGCTTCACCGGAATTTGAGTGTGTAACGCTGATCTCAATGCTGGATGATGCCGGATTAGGAACAACACGGGTAATTTGAATACCGGATATTTCAACCGACCCGTCAACCGATGTTACCACACCGCATGTATCAATTGTTAAATCTGAACGAGTATCAAGAACGGTATCGGGAACGCTTTCAATAACACGGAGAATAGCCTTAGTTCCATTAGGGACACTATTCAACGAGCTTCCCTTGCTGAAGACCTGGAACTGACTGAGCGGCACGTTTACCTGTGTAAGCGCATTCTTCCACGTAGCACCATCATCAATTGAATACTGGATTTTTATTCTGTCAATGAAATCGCCTTCCCACTTGTACTGCGTTGCAACGTCGCTACAAATAACAGCACCCTCGCCTGGAATCAGCAGCCTGAACCAAGATACTCCAACTGCAAACGTATTGCTTTGTGTTGTCACCTCAGCATTAAGAACCGACGTCAGACGTAAACGTGCATTCTCAGTTACGATTTCGGGTGTAGTCCAATCGTATGAGCTTCCGGAAATATTTGTTGCAAGATTTGTAAAGTTTATCCCGTCTGCAGCAAAGTCTAGCTTAACGTTTTCAGGAATTGTTTTCGCCCAACGAACCGTAAAATCAGTTTTTTGTCCAATTCGCTCGCCCCCTGTAGGAGAAACGAATGTTATTGGAATCGTAATTGAGTGTGACGCAATAGAAACGGCATTGACAGCAGGATTTGATGCGTCGGAAATACGGATCCACAATTCGTTGGCAGAAACAGAAGGAACGGACCACACATACTCACTATCGGCTGCTGGTTTATCACTGATTATCGGGACCCATTGAGATCCTCCATCGGCGCTGTACTCAAGATTAATCAACGATACCTTTGAGCTTACCCATTTTATTTTAACTTCCTGACCGCCAGTCCATTTCTCCGATCCGCGTGGCGATGTAATCGAAAGCGCTGGTGTAGGTGGCTCGATTACGCATGGAGCTTCTTCTATCCATGATCGCATTGCTTCTGAGATACGTGGACCAAAGGTGAAAGCTGTGGAACTGCCGTTGACAAGATGACAGTAGCTCATGATTGTGCCGGTGCGCACCCTACGCAGACTTGGATCGTTGTAGCAAGCATCTGTACCATCGCTAATTAAGAGACAGGTGTCCAGTGGTGGGCTCCAAAAGCAGTTATGGGAGTGCGGCGCACCAACGTTGTGTCCCATTTCGTGTGCTGAGACGAACATATCCCACACAAAAGCGTTTCTCACATAAGGAGATCCGGGCAATGAATTCGCCGGTGTAAGATTAATTGTACTAATTGAATATCCTCCCCGAAACTGCTTGCTGCACAATTTCTCACTGTTTCCATCGCCGCCGTAACCAACACCGCCAACATACTGCCCGCTGCCTGACGGTCTGGAGATGGTGTAGATATGAGCAATCGTTCTGTCGACACCCGAATAGTATATCGACCAATCTTGGGAGAATTCGCTCAGCAGAGCTCCCGGATCGGAGCCCGTGTTAATATAGCCCGATGGCTCGTCTAAAGTATGTACAAGTAAATAGCCGATGTAGAGGCGTGTTCGCAAATCCTCTTCGTAGGCCTGAGAAATAGCGGCAATAAGCTTTGCAAATTGTTGTGCCTCCTGCTCATCGGTGTATCCGCGAAGTTTTAGAATACTATCGATGTCTTCC
>JAGVJW010000251.1 GCA_020050895.1 bacterium
CTACAGGCAGGTTACTACAAAGAAGAGCGACCTTGAGCGAACGGAACTGACGAAGAAAAAAACCGGCGTCTTTACTGGTGCATTCGCAATCAACCCTGCAACCAGCGAACGCATTCCTATTTGGATTGCTGATTATGTTCTTGCTCATTATGGTACAGGCGCAATAATGGCAGTGCCTGGTCACGACCAACGCGATTTTGAGTTTGCATCCACATTCTCACTTTCTATAGTAACTGTAGTAGCACCATTTTCCGAAATACTGGAAGGTAGTCCGGATGGCAGAACGGCTGCCACTGCGGCATTCCAGCCCCCTACCGAAGCATTTGTTGATGACGGTATTAATGTTAACTCAGCAAACAACATGGTTTCGCTCAACGGTCTGCATACCACCGACGCAAAGCGTGTTATCAGCGAATGGCTTGAGGAAAGGGGCTTTGGCAGGCGTGCAATTCAGTATAAACTTCGCGACTGGTTATTCTCGCGTCAGCGTTATTGGGGCGAACCAATACCAATTATGTTTTTTGACGATGGAAGCAAACGCGCACTCGATGTCGATGAACTTCCGTTGCTGCTTCCCAATGTAGCAGATTTCAAGCCTGCAGGAACAGGCGAATCGGCTCTGGCAACTGTTACAGAATGGGTTGATTTCATCGACAAAAAAACAGGCAAGCATGCACGACTGGAAACGAATACGATGCCTCAGTGGGCAGGTTCGTGCTGGTACTATCTTAGGTATTGCGATCCGCAAAACAACAATGAGTTTTGTTCGAAAGAAGCAGAACAATACTGGATGGGAGACAGCGGCATCGATCTGTATATCGGTGGTGCGGAGCATGCAGTGTTGCATTTAGTCTATGCACGGTTCTGGCACAAGGTTCTTTTCGATCTCGGATATGTATCTACCAATGAACCTGTACGAAGATTGTTTCACCAGGGGCTCATTCTCGCCGAAGGGAAAAAAATGTCGAAGTCTTTGGGTAACGTTATCAATCCCGACGACATGATTGGCAACTTTGGCGCCGATTCAATCCGCCTGTATGAAATGTTCCTGGGACCGCTTGAAGCTTCTAAACCATGGAGCACTCAAGGTATCGAAGGTATGCCGCGGTTCCTTGACAGAGTGTGGCGGCTTGTGCTGGAATCTCCGTTAGACGATGTGGAATGTCCGCGAGAACTTGATCGAGTTTTGCACGAAACGATTTCTAAAACACGAGCTGATATCGAATCACTGAGCATGAACACAGCAATTGCCCAGTTCATGATCTTCGTCAACGTTTTTACTTCTTCTGATATTCGGCCGCGAAAAGCAATTGAACAATTTTTACAATGTCTTGCTCCTTTTGCGCCGCACATTACCGAAGAACTTTGGATGCGTCTTGGACAGAGTACCTCGATTCACCTATCGGCATTTCCTGAAGCCGATCCCACCAAATTGATTAAGGATGAAGTGCAAATTGTACTTCAGGTCAACTCCAAAATCCGAGGCAAGGTTATGTTGTCACCCGATGCCGATGAACAAGCAATGGAAGATGCAGCGATGAAGGACGAGGGCGTGCTGCGTCACCTCGATGGTAAAACAATCCGAAAAACGATTGTCGTTCGCGGTAAACTCATCAATTTTATTGCGTCATGATGCGTCATTACCCTGAATTGTATCCGAGGGTGCCATGAAAACATTTGCCACTGTGTTGGCTCTGCTGATTCTTGTTTCTTTTTCTGCGACTAGTCAGCAAGGCAATGTTGCCGATATACGGTTCATCAACAGGGTAAAAGCCGGGAACCTCGACGCACCAGGACTTGATGAGGTTTCCGGTTGTGTTGCTTCATCCGTGAACAAAGATGTACTATGGGTACATAATGATTCCGGCGACGATGCCGTTGTGTACGCGTTGTCCACTAAGGGTGAATTGCTCTGTGCGGTTTCGATTGAAAATGCAACAAATCGCGATTGGGAAGACATTGCCATGGGACCTGGTTCGGAAAAGGGTAAATCCTTTCTGTATCTGGGTGATATTGGCGATAATAATGGGAGTGCATCAACAATAACTGTGTACAGAATTGCGGAGCCAATGATAGATCCACTGTGCAAAGCCATGACGATAAGTGCCGAGCGGATAGAGATGAAGTATCCAGACGGTCCTCGCGATGCTGAAGCTTTGATTGTAGATCCTGTATCAAATGATATATACATCATCACAAAACGTGAACGAAAATCTCGTGTGTACAAATTGAGTGCCCCCTTCAATTTCAAAAAAATAAATACGCTTTCTTTTGTTACGGAATTACCATTCTCACTTGCAACAGCAGCAGATATTTCGCATTCAGGTAAATCAGTGATCGTTAAAAACTACGTGTATGTCTACAGTTGGGAACGAAATAATAGCGAATCGCTGGCTTCGCTTTTTAAGCGTAAGCCGTCAGTACTGCCGTATATGCCGGAACTACAAGGCGAGGCAGTGTGCTTTTCTGCAGCGGACGACGGATATTTTACACTAAGCGAACGGCCTGATACAACCGTTGATTATTCAATCAACTATTACTTTAAAAACAGCGCAAAGAATCCAACGTACATCGATATAGGCGACGACAAGTTCTATATGTCGATAGCTCCTTCTGCAGATACAAAGGGAATTTATAATGCCCGATATAATATCCCCATTCCCGCAAATGTCCGCATTTCGGTTCGAAACGAAATCATGATGGAGGTTGAGAACGTTGAACCTTCCACCTTTGAACAGGGATTGCTCGAGCGAGAAATCGACATGATAGATAAGCCTGAAGGCACATACGTTGTTGTTTTATGTGCCGACAGACAATACTCAACTTCTGTACTCGAAGTAAAGCATCGCTGATGTCTCAGGGCAATGCCAGAATCATGTTTATGGGTACTCCGGAATTTGCCGTACCGGCGTTGCGTAAGCTTCATGAGACGTATGGAATTATTGGCGTTGTAACCGCGCCCGACAAACCGATGGGAAGGGGGCTTGTTGTGCATCCATCGGCAGTTTCAATGGCTGCAGAGGAGCTTGGAATTTCAACAGTCTTAAAACCCGCTTCGCTCAAGTCTGAGACCTTCGTTCAGGAAGTTTGGAAACTAAATCCTGATATTATCTGTGTTATTGCATTTCGGATCCTGCCGGAAGCCGTGTATTCGATGGCGCATCTCGGAGCTTTTAATGTACACGCATCGCTGCTGCCAAAATACCGCGGAGCTGCGCCAATTAATCACGCCATCATCAATGGTGAGCATGAATCCGGCGTAACGTCGTTCTTGTTGAACACAAATGTCGACGCCGGAGTAATACTTCTTCAGCACAGTGTGAGCATTACAAACGAAACCACAGCCGGCGATTTATACGACGTACTCAAACTAATGGCGGCTGAATGTGCCGTCGAGACGTGCGCGATGCTCATCAACGGCTTAGCAGTTCCCATGCATCAAGACGAC
>JAGVJW010000024.1 GCA_020050895.1 bacterium
CATCAGAGTATGCTAAAACATAGAGGTCCTGGAAGTTTGGAGCTGAAACCTGACCTTGAATGACTCCTGAATCAAGTACAGGACCCGTAGAAAATATTATGGTAGTCGCCGACGGCGGAGAATTACCTCTCAGGTCCTTCCATTCTGTTCCGAGCGTTATTGCGTACGTTGTATTGGGCAGAAGATCTTCTTCGAAGGTAATTGCAATTTCGTCGCCGTAATACGAAGTTGAAAAGCGTGCAGCAGGTTGTATCGAAATTGCATTACGGATGGAACGATCAACGTAATCGTCGAATTCAAAATCAAACGTTTGATCGGTAACATTGGTTGAGCGATTTGGTGGCTCAGTCCTCACGAGGCTGGCCGGTGTCTTGTCCGGCGGACCTCCTCCGGGAGCCAATCTGTTTGCACAAGAAAGGACTAACAAGGACGAGAATATTATTGCGACACTCCATGCGCTGTTATGCATTAGACAAAACTAGCTTTGAAACACAAAGCTTTGCGAAAGAACCATGAATACGACAAGTAATAAATCGGACGTTTCATTGTTAAATCAGTTGCCGACGTGGGCTAGGCGTACCTGGAATATTATCTATGAATTTGTCGACATCACGGATCGTCGGCACATATTTCTTCTTTCAGCAGGAATTGCATTTAATCAGTTGCTGTGCATGATACCGCTTACGTTGCTTGTGCTCTCAATCGTTAGCGGCTTTGTTCACGAAATGCATGCCAGGGAGGCGTTGCGATCGATCTTGATACAAATTCTTCCCCAAAATATCGAAGCTACTTCCACCATTCCATCCGTCCTTGCAGAACTCAATGCAGTATACACCTATCGGACCGTGGCTGGATGGATATCGGGCTTTGCGCTGATATGGACGGCATCGGCACTCTTCAGCTCCCTGCGTACAGGCCTGAATGCGATTTTCCATACACCCGACACAAAATTTTTTGTTTGGTATAAACTGAAAGATATCGGACTTACAATTGTGGCAGCGTTGCTAATTTTAATTACAACAGCACTCAGTCCGTTGCTCACTATCGTCGAAGACATTGGCAAATCAGTTTTTGGTATAACAAACTCCGTCTACTTCTACGGATTTACAGCTCAAGCCGTCAGCCTCATTTCGACTTCTGTTCTGTTCTTCGTTCTCTACCGCGTGGTACCCAGCGGAAAGCTTCCATGGCAAATCGTTGTTATGAGTTCCCTTTTTGCAGTTGGACTTTGGGAGGGGGCTCGTATTCTCTTTTCGTGGTACGTTAACGCATCCACCACACTTTCCCGATTCTATGGCGGTTACGTCACTCTTGCATCATTAGCTCTGTGGTTCTATTATTCAGCATTTATCTTTCTTCTATCTGCAGAGCTATCACAATTTATTTATGTGAAAAGAACAGAGCATCATTCTCCGACAGCATAAACAATTTGTAAAACAGTGAATGGCATAAACAACATCTTCACAAATAAGCAACATTTAGTATCTACCACTTCAACACCGCGCTCCATTTCAGGAACAATTCCCACGTAGCTTGTACATCGCGCAGACAGTATTCCGCAATAACATCAATTTCACCGGCAGCGAACAATGACTGAACTTTTGAGCCATCGACGCCAGCGGATTTAGGCGAAGTAATACCGAATGCCTTTGCATAGAAGTCGAAATTGAATTTTCGCAGTGGTCCAGATGATGCACCGGAGTAAAACGTGAGTTTGTCGAGCAGATCGGTATGGCCCGAATAATTATAGCGTGTGCCATCCATTAGGTTACGTTGAGGCCGAATACCCAGCAAGGCGCTACGTAACATCAGCCATGGAGCATCAAAATTTCGACCATTGAATGTTACAAGGTGTATTCCGGGATTTGCCGTTAGTAGCTTCCAAAAATTCTGAATCATAACGTGCTCTGAACTCCGATGACATTTCGCTCCGGAAGCTAGTACCGATTCCACCACGTTGTCTTCGTCACTCATACCCTCGTCGAGAGCGTATGCGGCATTGCGTGTCTGCCACTCATTGTCTGCACCCTTGGTTACCAGGCACATTCCAATACATACAATCTTCCCTGTTAATGGACTTAGAGCCAGCTCATGAATTTTTTGGATACGTTCCTCATCGGTCGAGGCGTAGCGTAATAAATACTCCTGTTGCGATTCATCAAATGAATTAAAATCAACGCCAATTGTCTCGAGGTCAAATACTAAATACATTTACAACTCAGAAATTATCATTCATCATTCTAAGCACCCTGCTCTTCGGGTCCAATTCAACAACGTACTGCCGAATCTTCCAATACTCGGCGGTATCCTTCCGCTGTTCTAAAGTAAACATTGCATCGTTATACAGCGCTGATAGAACGGTTTGCGTTAGAGCAGAGTCGAGGCGACTTGTGCGGCCATTGAGACTTGATGTGACTTCACGGAGGTAATCCAATTGCGTCTTGGGCAGTAATGATGTGTCCTTTGTAAGCCGTACTAAAGGTCCAACAGGCACGGCCCTATATCCCACTGCAAAACCTGGTTCCTCACGAAATAATTCTGGTGTTATGTAAACCGGACGCGTCGGGTTTGCTTCAACAATAGCGTTCAGCACATCAACAAAACGGCGCTGGATCTCCACTGTATTGCGTTTTTGAGACATGAATGCATCGTTATCGTATTCGAATGAACGAAGCCAGGGCATGTATGAATCAACCGCTGGCTGAGCCCCCTTCATCACATCGGGGTACATTTGGGTAAGGTAGGGGGCGTACCAGGTGCGGCGCAGCAGCTCTTTATCGATAATTGCTGCATCTGTTCTATAGTGCTCCACCGTTTGCAAATACCATGCAGCAGAGCACAAGTAATCCCACTGACGTGTAATGATGATTGCATTCGGACCTGCATTTAAAAACGCCCATCGTGTATATGCATCCACGGCATAATGCTCCGAATAATCCATACCCTGAAAATGAAGCATAAATGCGACGATGGGAAATAAGGCAATTGAATACTGAGTCAATTTTCTCAGTCTGTTTGCCAGCCATGAAATGCCTACTCCAAAGAACAGTGTGAAAATCGCTATAGTCGGCAGGAAGTAGGACTCGATATCGGGAATTGCGTATCCGAGCGAAATACCAAGGTTACCAATGCACAGCGCCAATAATGCATACCCAATTGAGCGCGTCTTAGCGAACACAAATCCGGTGCCAACGAAGATTGCAATCCAGCCAACCCACAGGAAATCTCTGGAAATAACAGTAATAAAGAGCGCTACATTCTCACGAAACGCCTTTGCATCGCTGAATATCCAAACACCGAATTGCGTCCCCTTGACATGGTAAATAAACTCCGCAAATCCCCGATGAACCATTCCCCAATTAATTGGAGGAAGCTGTGCGCTGCGCAAAGGAAGCAATGCATACAAAGTTGGACCTGCAATCATGGGTACAATCAACCAAAGCAGTGCTTTCTTTCTGGCGATAATTCCGTTAGTAGCACCCCACCACATCCAAATCACACCGGGTAGCAAGAATACAGACGACACATGGTTTGCAAGCATGAAGCCAAACAACAAGCCGGCAAGGATTGAGTTAACGATTATCCTTTCTTTGTTAGAATACAGGAGTAATAAAAAATGCAACAAACTAACAAAGAGTAACAGGTTCAGAGAATACACTTCGACGGCAGTGCTTTGGGACCATACCGTTGCACCAACGCTGAACAATGCAGCAGCATACACCGCTCCCAATAATGCTGTATGTTCATTAATCGACGGTATTGAAAGCAGAACAATGCGTCGCACTACCGGCACCATAAGAGCCGCCGCAGCCGCCGTGTAAATAGCAACCAGAATGTTAAGACCTTCCACTGCAGAAAACCACGGGATGAATGTCCAAACATGTCCGATCAGCGTAAACAATGGATACCCGGTTGGGTGTGCAACACCCCACGTTTTGCATGCTGCAGCCAGTTCACCAACATCGGTATAGAAAAGTCCGGGTGCCTGCGTGAGAACGTAAATAGTGAGAGTTGCAATGCCAACAATGAGTGAAAGGCGGAGTGTGGCCGACATCAGTGTGCTACGTATTGGTGAATCATTGAAAAATTACAGATTTGATTACTGCTGAGTATTCAGAGACGTATTATGTTAGCCAGGTTCAGTATCCGATTCGAGCTTCAATGGAACCGTACCAAAACGTGGCGGGACTATTGCCTCCATTTCTGTTTGTATAACCAAGTTTGACATCGGTAAATACATTGGGGAACCATTCGGCGGAGAACCACAATCGTACACGCTGTTGGTAGCTAACGATACCCCGAAGAAATCTGTTTCCTTGCAAGTCATCGGCGTCTCCGCGCAGGATATCGCCCCCTACATTACCAATTGCAACCATGGATCCCGACCCAGGGAATCGGGGATCCTCGCCCATAACGATGTTTCCGTTAGAGTCGAGAAGATTTTCACCGTGGCGCGTAAAATCCACGTCGATGCGTATAAATGTTTGCGGCTCGAACCACGTTCTCCATTGCAGTGCAATACGATCGCTGTTTGGTTGAATATCATACCCAACTGGTGCATCGTAATTCGTATAGGATGCATTGATGCTTCGATGCGAAAATGCAAATGGATCCATTTTCACATACTCAATGCTTGCAAGCGACCGTAAGCCTGCTTCACCATTTCCAAAAGACTGTGTAACACCAATCTGAAACGCAAATTTGTTGTTGTTTCCGGCAGCAGATGTATCGCCAAGCGTCGAAAAACTCAGATCATCTACAACGAGAGATCCGTATGCCATTGTTCCATTCACCGGTCTTATTGCAGCATCAATAACAAGTAGCGAGTTATCATTCGCGTTACGTTCGGCAGTGCCTAATCCTGCAGAGGTATAGAATGCCAACGGATTGAGATAGGCGAAATCGAGCCCCCTTCCCCAATAAACAATCATGTCGTTTACACCAACACTCAACCATGATGCCGGGTCGAATGCAATTCTGTGTGTGGCAATGTACTTCGATGGGACAGCACTCCCTGCCGTGTCTGTTCCGTTTGCACTGGACTGCGTTGTAGTGAATCTGAAAGACTTGTATGGAATATCTATGAGTAGTCCATCAAGAAGGAGAGCATCGATGGAGTGGACAAAGTTGTCGATGGGAGAAAAGCCGAACTGAAGAGCTTCGCGGCCAAAGCGAATGCGAAGCCAATCGCTTTGGTATTGAATATATCCCACATACTGGTCGAAGAACGTTGTGTCTTCAGAAACAAACCTCGTTATTCGTGCCAGAGTTGGATCGGCTTCTGCAATACGACGAGATTCGCCTGCAAGGCGCATTCCATTTGACAATTCTAAAAAATAACCAAGGTGCTTTTCGAGTGAACCCAACATTCTAAACGATGGGCGTGCCAGAAAGAAAACATCCGACGTCGTATCGTTATTTGTAATGCCAGGTCGAACCATCATTGAGAAATCTGCCTGAAATCGTGCAACGCCATCGTTCAATGCAAGGCCTCTGAATCTGCCGTTCGAAACCAACGCGAATTCCACACCTTGCGTTGGAGCCGAATTCATGTAAGCAGGTCCATAGTACTCCGTAAGGTACTTCGTAAACAAACTGATGGTATCGAGGCTGTCGGCACTAAATGAATATATTGATTGAGGCCATACTGCCGTTTTCCCGGGAGAGGTTGTGCCGTCGACGGCGCGTAGCAATACCTGATCCATTGAGACGCGTTCTGAACTAATATCTGCATTCTGGGCTTTAAGCACTGAAATTGCGGCAAAATTCCATAGTACCAGGAATGAGAATAGACCTATTCGCAGTGCTACCATTACTTAGTTATGGTTAGGGTACATTCTAATCACTGCATTACCGTTGAACGATCGTAGGCTTACACTTACACATGTCAGAAACTGTCTTGACCTCTTTCAAAGCTTCAGCCTCCGAAACGTACTCTCCAACTTGAACAGTATACTGCGTCTTATTGCCGATTTTGGTATCGGTAAGAAATACTTTCATCCGGCTCTTCTTAAATGTATTTATCATCTTCTGAGCTGCAGCCTTGTCTGCTGTAGCCAAAGTTGCCATAGTGTACCTGGTTGCAACTGCTTTAGTAGTATCAGGTTTTTTTTGTGCAGCGGGAGGAGTTTGAGCTGCAGATGTAGTTGGTGGCGGAACAACAAAGGCAGCGCTAAGAGCATTATATGCTATGGGAAGCAACTCACTCTGACCGTACTGATCGCGCATGGTTTTAAAATATGCCTTTGCTTTGACGCTATCTCGTTGTATTACCGAAGTCACGACGAGCCTAAGCAATGCATCATCGGCCCATTCGCTTGACGAATACTGTTGAAATATCCTCTCGAGCAACGGATGAGCCTTCTTAGGATCATCAACAAGGCTGGCATGCAAGAACATGACTGCAGGGTCATCCGGCCTATCAATCAACAAGTCCGGTAGTGCCTTTTTTGCATCGTTCATCCACCCATTAGCTATTTGCTGGATGTAGGTTTTAATGCTTGTTTGGGAAGAAAGAGGGAGGGCCGATAAAGGCAGCAGGAGGCATATCCAAGTAATGATATTGCGGAAGTATGACTGATCCGCAAAGCGAAAGAGAAGCATTATCAATGACGGTACATGGTTTATGAATGGGTAAAAATACACTAAACGGCATACTTTTGGCTGAAGCGTTGATTTTAGCCACGAACGGAAATTGAATCCGAAATTGCAGACGAATCCATTTCGATTAGTTGTTGCTGCCGGAGGAACTGGTGGACATATCTACCCTGCAGTCGCAGTTGTCGAAGCCTTGAGAGAGCAGCTCGGCGATGCAATTGAAGTTGAATTTCTTGGAAGTGAAGATCGGCTTGAGACAACAATTATTCCTGCATTAGGATTCCACCTAACATCCATGCCTATACGCGGTTTTAGGGGCTTGCTTTCGTCGGACACGTTACTGTTACCGCTTCGAATTATCAGGTCAATACGAATTGCCCGATCTCTGATCAGTGCTTTTAAACCACATTGTGTGATTTGTACTGGTGCATACATATCTTACCCGGTAGGTATTGCGGCCTACAAAGAGGATGTTCCATTCATTGTGATGGAGTCCAATGTTAATCTTGGAAAGACCAATGCTCAATTGGCAAAGCGTGCCGCACGGATTGTTCTTTCGTTTGAGGAAAG
>JAGVJW010000003.1 GCA_020050895.1 bacterium
AAAGAAATTGCAGACAGCAAGTACCTTAACGCTCCAACTCGAAGCAGACTTAAGATCGAAATTGAAAAATGGGCACTCTGCTGGAGCATCGGATCCGCAAGTGTCGAGGAAATTGACCAGATCAATATCTACCACGCCTCACTTCTTGCGATGAAACGCGCGATCGATGGACTGACCTGTAAGCCTCACCATGTTTTGGTCGATGGCAATGCGATTCCTAAAGAACTCAGCGTTCCTGCGACTGCGATCGTTAAGGGGGATCAAAAGTGCCTGAGCATTTCAGCAGCATCCATCATGGCTAAAGTTCATCGAGATGAACTCATGTGTGAACTCGACGATCAGTATAAAGGTTATGGTTTTGCTGCGCACAAAGGTTACGCCACGCTACAGCATCGAAATGCGATTCAAAACCTAGGTGTTTGCCGCATTCACAGACAGTCGTTCAACACTGATTTCGCATAGCGTTCCCCATCGACAATTAGCAGATTCAATGTAAATCTATCTTCGGTATTTTAAACAAGGGGAGGGGAAAATGCGTTTATTTTACATTCTGGTGGTCGGTTTGTTGTTCGTTCAGTCCCAAGCACAGGCTTCGTGGATCGTGAAGAGTATCGTCACGGGAACTTCAACAAAAGTCATTTCTGTTCAAAAGAAAAATCAATCATTGCCTGAAGGCATGAAACATAAGAATTTAAGAGCGATTCCTCAGTTTGTCTCCGAAGGTCACGGTGATCAGAAAGACTTGGGCGGAACCTACCAAGAAGACCTTTACGCGGATCACGCACTTCCTAAAGGATTGTTCGAACAGTTTGTCGATCAACCCTCCGGCGAACCGCACTCAGGATTAACGGCGCCCGAGCAGGCTCAATCCGAAGTGCAGACTCTTGTTGATCAAGGTCCAGTCGGTAACAGAATTAATCTTACCATTATCGGTGATGGATACACGTTGGCAGAAAAGGATCGTTTCTTTGCGGATGCGAGGCGAATGACCAACGACCTGTTCGAAGGTAAAACCTTTGCTACGTATCTTCCGCTTTTTAACGTACATGCCGTTTTTGTTCCCTCCAATCAGTCCGGATTGACTGACGGAAGAAATAGACGCGACACCGTATTCGGACTTTACAGATCTCCAGCAGGATCGAAGCGTGCGATTATGCCGGGAAATACTTCGGCAATCGATTCGGCTATCGCTCTTGCGCCAGCAACTGACTATCCCATCATTCTTGCAAATGATGATTTTTACGGTGGTTTAGGTGGGCAATATGCAATTACAACCCGTTCTGTAGAAAGTGGGCAAATTGTTTTAAGACATGAGCTGGGTCATAATTTTGGAAACGTCGGCGAAGAATACGACGGCGGCCAAGTTTATACAGGTGCAAATAGTTCCGAGAGTTCAAACGTCACATGGGGGCACTGGTTAACGGCTCAAAACAACAGTCCAGTGTACGAATCTTTGTTTTTAAGTGGAGAGTACCTCTGGCAGAACTTGTCGACTCGTTCTGTGAGGGCCAGTTTCAATTTTCCGCGTGGCGACTATCGAATCGGCGTGATCATCAGTTCAGTGGGTTGGAGTACAGCTAATGATGTTCATGTGTTTTTGGATGGCGAACGAGTGGAGCTGCAAGGCGTTTTCACTGCAGACCGAACGTTCTTCGACGTAGTGTTGAACAAAAGTCTATCTGCTGGCAATCACACTCTAGAAGTAAGAGAAAACGTTCGTGACGGAGATAACGTTTTAGCGTTTGCTCAAGTCTATGCACACGAGGCAAAGTTAGATCCGAACAGTCACGAAATCGCGGCTTATTCGACGTTTGACGATTTTGGGAACAAGGCTGGATATCGTCCGACGTTCTTCAGCTGCATCATGAGGAATATGCGATCGACCGATTTCTGTTCGGTCGATATTGAGAACATGTGGATCCGATTCTTGGATCGCGTGGATCTGATCGATCAAGTCCTTGTTTCAGGCAATGATACTCAAGATCGTGTGGTGGAATTGCAAGGCGCGAAGCTGCCTGGTTTGAACGCGCGATGGTTCAGAATTGACCGAGGTGGGAGAGAAGTGGAGCTCACCGAAGTTGCGGGCCAGATTTCATGGCAGGCTCGGGCGGGATTTCCTTCAGGTCAATATCGCGTAAAGGTTGAATACGTGACTCCTGAAGTGAGAAGACCGACTTCGCGATTTCAGTCTCAAAAAGATTTTAGAATCTAAATTCATTTGGCCCCGATTCTGCAAAGGTCGGGGCCATGTCTACAACAGAAATTGGAAAAAAGAGAGAAGCCGAGGGGCTGCTTTGGCTTCAGTTACAGATTCGCATTCGAGTTCTTGCAAAAAACTATCGATGTAAGTCCGGTGAAATCGATCTTATTCTCGAACATCAGATTTCACCTGAGGAACTGGATCTAGTTTTCGTAGAAATTCGAACGCGAGAAAATTCCGACTTTATCTCTCCGATTGAGACCATCCGGCCGCATAAAATCAGAAAAATCAGGAGGGTCTCGGAGCAATTCCTCACAACATATAAAGGAGGGGCGGGTAGTGTCCGGTTTGACGTGTTGACCTTTGAGAAAGACCGGTGGGAGCACTGGCGCGGAGCGTTCTAGGAATACCTAGTAAGCACAGCCTCTTAGCCACTTTTTAGAATTTGAACATATAAGGATAATAGTTGTATAATACTATCAAGTATATTCATTTGCGGAACGTAGGTATGAAAAAGGAATTCTCACAGATTTTAGTTTGTATTGCGCTCGCTGTTCTTGCGACCAGCTGCTCTCCGTACATTCGGGGAATGAACGGGGCAGCAGGTAATGCAAACGTCAGTTCGAGTGGGGTTTCGCCGGCGATATTGTCATTTGATAGTCCTGTTGAACCGATCGCGACCTTTCCCGGATCGCAAGATGTTACATACACAGTGACGAACTCAGGTGTTGCGACCGCCACAGGAATGAATTTGATCTCGCTTTCTTCACCGTTTTCACAAAACGGGGGAACGTGCGGAGCAACACTTGCAGCAGGAAATAGCTGTACGTACATAATTCGATTTACCTCGCCAGGATGGGTAACGGCACATTCAACCCTCAGACTCAATTACAACAATGGCGTAACGGCTGCTCAGGCTACAAAGGCAGTGACGGGAACGGGAAATCAATTGACCGGCGTAGGGGTTGATGCTGTTTATTCTGGTAATTCCAATTGGAATTACTATGTGAGAAACAATGGGACCAATTGGTATAACGCTAATAACACGGCTTGCGATGGGTCGGAAGTCGGCTGGATCGACGCCTGTATTCACGGAGGGGAAAAGCGAAAAGTAACAGTGACCGGTGTGAACAGCTGTGCCAATTTAAATATCGAAGATTCTCTGAGAGCCTTTGAATGGATTTGTGATGCGACGTCGGGAACTGCAACTTTCTACATGTATGGTTTGAAGAAGGGAAAAGGACTTAAGGATCTCATCAGTTGGCCAGGCGGGGCTACGTTCAAAAATAATTGGGTAACAGTATACAACGGCATCTATATCGCTATGACCAGTACGCCCGGAGCATGGTGGACGAATCCGGTTACGTTGCTTCCGGATAATCATTTAGCCACAGACCCAGTAGTAACGCTTTCATCGGCCGGAACCATTTATGCTTTGACTACAGACTATGGAACCAGTGGTTACAATATTGCCAACCATCACATCTCAGTCGTGAATGTAAGACGTGACGATGGGAGAGTTCCTGAAATGTATTATTCAGCAAGAATGGTAGATAACTGTAATTCGGCCTCCGGAACTACTACCGCCCCTGATACACGGTGTTTAATCTCAACCGGGAGTCAGAACTTCGTTTGGATCGAAGGAAATTTCGAGTTGGCCAACAACGCCGAGGCAGGGGTTTTATTTTATGATAGCGATTTTTCGAGAATACATCAGTCTGAATTCAGAAATGGATCCGAAGTCGCGCTTCGTTTTCATGGCAGCCTCAATACGAAAGTTACCGATGTTAAAATTTCAAATAGTAACGGTTACGGTTCCTTTCTCGCGCAGAATTCCCACTATATGTTTCTGGATGGTCTGACCATAAACAATTCAATTGGAACGTTTGCAGGTTTTGTGGATAGTACAGGCTCTAATATCTACAGAAACATCAGTGCGTCCAATAGTCATACAGGACCACTGCAAATCAATGTCTGGGATAGCATTCTTCAAAACGTGGTGATCTCAAATAATCAAGGAGGTGGTTTGAATATATGGGGCTCGACATTTGACAACCATCTCAACGCCAACCATCTGACCGTCACCAATAGTGGTAACAACCTAGTGACCTATCAGGAAGAGTTCGGTACATTTTCTCAAATCGCGCTCGCTAACTCTTTTTGGGATGGAGGGCTTACGCTACAATGGGACTCAGTGGATAATATTTTTTCTCAAGTCGCTGTAGCTAATAATGGCAACTATGGGATTTCACTTTACGATAGTGCCAATAGAAATAAATTTACACATAATCTGCTGGTAGGATCCAACTTTACGGCAAACTGTGGAGTAGGCGTAACCACCAATCCTGGATTAACCGCTGGAGTTTGCACTAACCAGGGAACAAGCGATGCCACGATCAGAACTGGAATCACGCTAGCGAATTCATTCGTTGAAAAAGTAGAAACAGGCGGAGATTTTATGAACTCCTCCGATACAGATGGATCAGCGGTCTATAATACGAATTTAGATTGGGTGCATTTTGATAATATTTTTAGAACATGGGGGTTAGATGGGGCTGCGTTTCCGGACAACAGCCATATCCAATCCTGTTCAGGAGGAAATTGCAGAATTTGGGACTGGAGATTGAAGGATACGGACACTTCAATCCTCAATAAGAGTAACGATGGATTAACGACTAATGCTCCATTTGTAGTGGGGGCTGCTTGTCCCGCCGCTGTCCACGGTAACTACACATTGACCGATCAAATGTCGACTCCCAATACCTACCTCGTCAATGCGCAAGAGCTGGTCTATGACCCATACCGCAATCCGAATGGCAACAACGACGGACTTTGCGAAAACGGCGAAGGGTGCGTCTATTCACCCAATTTCGGCGCGTATCAGGGAGAAGGTTCTCTTATCGGTCCATGTACCTTTCAAAACGGAACAGTCACCGGCGTTAGCATGTATGCCTGGTCGATCAATGGCGTTGGGACATCTGGAACGTTAGATGCGACTTTTGGAACATCCGGAGAGTACAATGTCGCGTTCGGCGCGAACAATGATGGTCAGGGTTTTATTGCATTGCAGCCCGACGGAAAAATAATCACGGTGGGCGATGGCGCGGCTACCGAGGCAGTGTTCACGATCAGTCGAGTCCTTCCCAATGGGGGGTTGGACACTTCTTTTAACGGGGGTGGAATTTTTAATTTTACGCTGGGAGCAGGTGTGAACCTGTCACCTTTTGCGATTACCCTTCAAAGAGACGGTAAGTTTATCGTGGGAGGAAGACATGATGCGGGTTCGGCTGCACTCGTCATGGTTCGCTTTAACTCCGATGGCAGCACCGATACGGGATTTGGGAATAACGGCGCGGTAGTTTTTTCCTCAGGATTTCCGTTTGAGTCGATCAAATCGCTAGCTGTTCAAGCGGATGGAAAAATTTTGGCTGGAGCTCAGTGGGGAATAACAGCAGGAAACACCTCTGCATCTGTGTTTCGATTTCATCCGGACGGTACGATGGACTCGACATTTGGTACTTCGGGACGATCCGATATTCTCGCGCCCGGAGGCGTTAAGGCTATGGTGGTCCAACCGGATGGAAATATTTTGGTGACTGGAGAAGATGTAACGGTTCAAATGTTTGTTGCTAGACTTCTAGGTACCAACGGATCGTTAGATCCTTCATTTAATGGAACGGGAATACAAACGATTCCACCTTCGGCCTATCCTTGGTCCTCGGGACATAGTATCGCGCTTCAACAAGATGGAAAAGTGGTCGTAGCAGGAATTGACCAGAATTGGGGTGTAGCGGGTCAACTTTTGGTGGCAAGACTCAACGCGAACGGCAGCATGGATAACACATTTGGTACGTTAGGTAAGGTTGCAATCAATCTTGCGACGATGAGCTACGAGAGTATCAATGCCGTAAAGGTTCAATCGGATGGAAGGATAGTGCTCGCAGGCGACGAGTCCTACAGAAACTGGGGAGGGAACGATAAGGTCTTTGTCATTCGACTCCTTCCGAGTGGGGCCTACGATAATAGTTTTGGAACAAGTGGAGTTGCGACGTTTCTAAGTGACGCGACCGCATTCTCCAGAATTAAAACTCTCGAAATTTTACCGGACGGTCGCTACCTTACGGGCGGAGCCAAAGTCGGAAACGACGTCGAAATTCTCAGGATTTGGCAATAATTTACGAATCCCAGTACCGGTACATATAAAGGTATAAATGGGAAAGATTGTTAAGAAGTGGTTACCTAATTTTAAATGTGTAGATATTTCAAATACTTAGGATAGTTCATTTCATTGCAAGCGCCTGCTTAAAGTTGTACAATATAGTCAAGTACTTACTTTAATTTTGCAGGACGTTTTGTGAACAAAAACTTCGGTTTACATTTTCTAAGCCTCGTCATCGGAGCTGCATTCGCAGCTGGATGTTCCCCTGTCATCAAGACAGATTACGGCAAGCTTTTGAACACGATGTTTGGCGGTTCAGTTTTAGTTACAGTCTCCACGTCCACCGATTTCGTAAATTCCTCAACCGTCGCAAGCTACACCTACTCAGGAACCTGTACAGAAAATGGCCGACCTGTCGCTGTGACGGGCGCAGTGAGCACTTCTACGACCTGTTCAGGTGGAGTGTGGAATTATAATTCCAATCTTACAGCAGTCTCCGAAGGAAACGTCACGGTCTACGCGAATCACGCCAATGCTTCAGGCTACGCTGCACCTCAAGCTCAAAAAACAGTTACGAAAGATATTCAAGCTCCGAATGCCGTTTCGTTTATCAACCCAGGTTCAAATATTACACTGGGTGCCTCAAGTTACTCGTTTGGCTGGAGCTATCCGACCGACAATGGTCCTTCAGGCATGGCTCCGACAAATACATTCCGAGTCGAAAAATTTAACAGCACCGGTTGCTCGGGTGCAGTGGTCAGCACAACGTTTCAGCCTTTCAACACGATGCTCTACTCTGGACTTGCAGATACGCAAGTCTACTCCATGCGCGTGACCGCATACGACTCGGCGGGAAACGCAAGCGCGGCTACCTGCTCTGGCGATTTAACCGTCAACATGAGTGCACCGACACTCTTGATTTCAGATCCGAACACGGCTTCGACCAGTTATGCGAGACAAGTAGGAGTCAACATCACAATCGGAAACGATGCTGGAAGAGTGAAGTGGTGCGTAAGTGAAACACAAACGACAGCGCCTGCTGATGGCTCTACAGTTTGTAACGGCGGAGCGGGTCCCAGCAGCGGATGGTACACCGTTCGTCCCACGACATTCAACCTGACTGCCTCAAACGGCGGCAAGACGGTTTATCTTTGGGTTGCAGATGCAACCGACTTTGTAACTACTGCGTCTGTGAGCAGTGCAATTATTTTAGACACGATCCTACCTGCAAATCCAAGTGTCTCTCTCTCGGATCAAAACACTGCTTCAACAACTGACACGAACCAAGCGACAGTAAATATGGCAATCACGGCTGACACCGATGCGGTTCGTTGGTGCGTGTTCGAACAATCTTCAGCCGCAGCTGCTCCATCGGCCCCGTTGTTTAACAATGCTTGCTGGGTTTCAACACGACCGACCACGCAAGTCTTAGGTGCAACCGGAGCTCGTCGCGTTTATGTTTATACAAAAGACGTTGCTGAGAACGTAAGTACAGTAGCCTCAATTGCAAATATCAATTACAGCACCACGGCTCCAAGCAACCCAACGTTAGCTCTCAGCGATGCGACGGCGAATACGGGTTATGCAAGACAAGTCGGTGTCACCGCAAGTATCGGTAGCGATGCAGCAGCTACGAAATGGTGTATCAGCGAAACTCAAAATACGAAGCCAGCTTTAGGTACCAGCGTTTGTAACGGCGGATTAGGCGGAAGCAACGGCTGGTATACCGCAAGACCTTCAAGTTTTACTTTAACTGCTAGCAATGGGACGAAGACCGTTTATCTTTGGATCGCAGATGTCGCCAATAACGTAAACGCGGGTACAGTTTCTGCGACGATTAACTTAGACACTGCTGCTCCTGCGAATCCTTCGACCTGGACATTGGCTTCGCCAGTCAACAATGCGGTTTCAAGCGATGGAACTCCTCAACTATCTGATACTGGAATTGCAGACGCTGCAAATGGTTCAGCACTGGTTTACGATACAGTTGCTTGTTCGGCTGCGATTGGATCAGCAACGCTGAACGGAAGCGGCGATTTTACGATTTCAAACGTTTCGTATTTAACAAATGGAACCCAAGATGGCGCAAAAACATTTTACGGCAGGCTCGTAGATGCAGCCGGAAATCCATCTGCATGCGTGGCACTTTCATTGGGTTACACGTTAGACACGACGGTTCCTGCTAACCCTACCGGTTGGACGATGGCGTCGCCTGTAAATGGTTCGGTTTCAAGCGATGGCACTCCTCAGTTTTCTGCTACGGGTATTGCGGCCGCTGCAAACGGCACGGCTTATGTCTATGATGCCGTCGCATGTTTGACTGCGATTGGATCGGCAACACTGAACGGAAGCGGCGATTTTACGATTTCAAACGTTTCGTATGCAACCGATGGTTCAGCAGATGGTGTAAAAACTTTCTACGGAAAATTAGTCGACCAAGCGGGCAACCCGTCTTCGTGCGTAGCTCTCTCACTCAGTTACACCTTAGATACGACCGCCCCAGCTAGCCCTTCCACCTGGACGATGGCTTCACCGATTAATGCTGCTGTTTCTTCGGATGGTACGCCACAGCTTTCAGACACCGGAGTTGCGGATGCTGCGAACGGCACGGCTTATGTTTATGATGCCGTCGCTTGTTCGGCTGCGATTGGATCAACAAGTATTAATGGCAGCGGTGATTTCACGATTTCAAACGTAAGCTATGCAATCGATGGTTCGGCAGATGGTGTAAAAACTTTCTACGGAAGAATTGTCGATCAAGCCGGCAACCCGTCTTCGTGCGTCGCTCTTTCACTCGGTTATACTTTAGACACGACGGTTCCTGCTAACCCTACCGGTTGGACGATGGCGTCACCTGTAAATAGTTCGGTTTCTAGCGATGGCACTCCTCAGTTCTCTGCTACGGGTATTGCGACCGCTGCAAACGGCACGGCTT
>JAGVJW010000023.1 GCA_020050895.1 bacterium
ATGGTGCAAGCTGATCGTAAATATCTTTAATTAGATGATAGTTTTCCTCTACAGAAGAAGAAAACACGCTGGCAAAAAATTCCAGGTTTTCCTGCACAGTTAGATCGGTATACAGGGCAAACGAGCCCGGCATGTAGCCAATGGATTTTCTAATGGACTTGTAATCCGTAACCACGTTGATGCCATTGAAGGTAATCGATCCGGTATCGGGCAGTAATAACGTTGCAAGCAGGCGCATCACTGTGGTCTTACCGGCACCGTCGGGACCAATGAGTCCAAACAATTCACCAGTTTCAACCTGAAACGATGTTGTGTTTAAGCCAACAACATCACCGTACTGTTTCGATACGTTTCTAAATACAATCATCGTTATCTCCAGCGAGCTTCACCGGGCATACCAATTTGAATCGTACCGCTGTTCTTAACTCTCACCTTGATTGCATATACGAGGGCAACCCGCTCATCCCTTGTTTGTACTGACTTTGGAGTAAACTCTGCCTTGCTGCTTATCCACGATATCACTCCATCATGTTCTTGCATTTTGCTGTCAGGTAGGTCGGTATACACGCGAACGTGCTGTCCGAGTTTGATTTCGGAAAGCTGAGGTCCAGATACAAATGCCTTCAGATACATCACACTCATATCTGCTATAGTGTAAAGGGCCTTCCCAGGTGAGATCAGTTCGTGCTGCTGCACGAATTTGGTAAGCACAATTCCATTGATTGGATTGATCAGAACTGCGTTGTGAATCCGTTCTTCAAGCAATGCTTTTCGTGCATTGATATTTGAAATTTCAGCGTTGATTGCCGGATATTGTGTACCTAATAATTCCAATCGCTTAGAGGCAAGGTCAAGCGCCGTAGTGATGTCTTCCAACTGTTTTTGCGTTGCCGCTTTCTGTTGGTACATCGATTCAATTCTGTTGTGATCCAATTTCAGTTGTTCTCTCTCGCGTTGAGTAACACGCATCTGCGCATCAGTGGTCAGTTGCTTGGCATGTGCCGCACGTAATGCCGCTTCGATCTCTGCTCGCTGCAAATGCAATTCGGTTGAATCAACATAGCCGACGCTGCTATCGGCTGGCAGTCTCATTCCTTCTTCAATTGAGAAGGATACTAATTCACCTGTAGCTTTCGATGATACCCGCACTTCATCAACCTCAAACGTGCCATACGCATCGGCCTTGTTGCTATCTCCACCACAGCCGATAAGCATCGGTAACAAAGACATAACGAGAACAGGTGTTAGTAGTTGGTAGTACTTGCCGTTCATGTCATCTTCCCATTGTAGAGTTGTAATTCATCACAGCCACCAGGTACTGAAGTTTGTGCAGCTCCGAGTTTACTCGTGCTTGTTCTTGTTTTGTTAGTTGTGCCACATATTCCGCCGATGTTATTGTTCCGCTCATCATTTTCACTGCATACACGTTTGTCACAGATGAGTACAACGCTAGGAGTTCCCGATCCGTTTTCATCAGTTCCTCGGCTCTTTCCATGCTGTTGAGAAACGATTCGGCTACGACGTTTGCCTGTGTTTGAATTCGCCGGCGTTGTATTGCCAATGCCTTCTTATTCAAGTCGAGACCTTCCTCCTGAAGACCTCCCTGATTCCAATCAAAAATTTTCCAACTCAACGTCAGCCCTACCTTAGCCATAACGGCAACGTTTTTATCAAAGATGTTGTAACCTGGATATCCTAATCCGAGATCGGCAAACAAGCCGACTCTTGGTAAATAAATTGATGATATCGATCCCTTACGTGTCTCCATTAGTTCTACCTGCCCATCAATAAGTTTTACATCAGGTCTTTCGTCGATAGAGACATTTTTTTCGAGGGAAGCAGCCGGTGATTCAAATACGGCATCGACGGATAATTTCTCACCCATCAATTCGCCAAGAGCAATGATTTGCTCGATTCGTGCATACCTAGACTCAGAGATTGCAGCTCGAAGGCTAAGTATCTCTGCTTGCAGCAGATCCCGCTCCGAGGCTAGCATAATATTGTTGTCGACAGCTACTACTACTTCCGCTAGTTTATCCGTAAGAACCCGTTCCCGCAGCAAAAGATTCTCAATTTGTTTATCAGTAAGAAGTACAGAGAAAAACCGTTGAATAACACGAGTTTTCAAGTCAAGTTTCTGGGATTCTACTTCAAGAAGAGCCACATTCCCTGCAGCTTTTTCTATAAGCGAGTTATGATGAATTGTGCTGCCGTCGTAAATCCATTGTCGTAATGTGAACAAGGCACTGTTAAGATTTAACGGGGCGGATGGAAGTGTTATACCGGGTATTGGTATTGCTATAGGAACCGTTATCTGCGTGTTTTGATACGTTGAGATAGCATTGAATTCCAACGACGGTAGATATCCCCGTTCAATTCGGGTCACATTTTTTTGTGTGATTTCGGCGGCAATATCTCTCTGACCCAGAAAATCAAAATTGCGATATGCACCCTGAATGCAGTAATCGAGAGTGATTGCTGACTGCCCATGAGTAATGCTTGCAGTCAGTACTATCAGCAGGGCAAACATCAGTGAGAACCTAGGTGAAGGACGCAGACGATCCGCTGTTGCTGACTTGAGATCGGTGATTTGCATCATCGCTGTACCTGAAATAGACCACCTACCAACACATCGCAGACATGTTGTACGCGGTGTTGAAGAAACTCTTTGTATTGGGCATTTGATTTTCCGGACAAGTGCTGCAGAATTGGACGGGCTACGAATGGGAGAATGCACAACCCCATAAGGTCAGCCATGATGTCTGCCGGCTCTGCGTGTATTATCTCGCGTCGTGCAGAAGCATCATTAACCTGCTGCACAAACCGTGGCGGAAACGAACGTAGATTTATCTGTTTTTTAATAAATGATGGATTGCGTTGCAGCTCACTTATCACAAACAGAGGAAGCTCAGGATTTTTAATAATTGTACCAAGGTATAGTTCCACAACATTTCGGAGTTTATCTCTGAGTGGCATCTCAGAGTTCAACGCCATAAAAACAGCAGGCAACAATTGCGAAAAGCTTTGCTGAAGTATTGCATGAAACAGTTCAGTTTTCGTCCCAAAGTGATAATGCAATAGCGCCTTGTTTACACCACTCTTTTCGGCAATAGCCTGCATTGTTGCACCGGAAAAACCATTGCGCTGAAACACATCATGCGCACCCTGCAGGATTCTTTCCTTAGTCGTCATGAGGGCGAAATTAGACAGAATTGACTAAATGGTTAAACCATTTGGTTAAGAAATTGCTACTAGCCCCCTCTCCTCACGGGTTGTTAATTAGGAACTCACCCCCAACCCCTCTCCTCACGGGCTGTTAATAG
>JAGVJW010000099.1 GCA_020050895.1 bacterium
AACATTGACGGGGACTAACGGAGAAACCGAATTCTACGATGCGATGAATAAGATGCTTCCAAGTTCTGGTGGGACTGCTCTGAACATTGCTGCAAACGCCGACCAGACCTTTAATTTCTCCTATCTAAATGCTGGCGGCCCTACATGGCCGGCCGGACAGCAGTACATCATTGCCTTTGTTCAAAACACTAGCACAAAGGAAATCATCAACGCTGGTACAGATCTGAAGTTGCGCGAAGCCATTGCCAGTGTTGCTGGCAATCCTTTCGAATACATTCCGCGTTCAGCTCAAAAGACAAGGTCGATTAACATCGCCAATTCTTCCGATGAAGATTTGTTGTGCACATTTTCGATTGCAAACGACAGTAACCTCACACAGCTGGGATGGGTGGCTTCGTTAAACACAACAGAGGTAACAATTCCTGCTCAAGGTAATGCGAATATTCAGGTGACGAGTACTTCCGTTAACCGTGCACTCTTTGCACCCATTGTATTACAAGTCGATCCGATTACTACTAACGGCATACCACGACGTTCGTCGTTTACGTTCGGGTATCTGACAGAGGACACCAGGGTTGCCGTTTATTACGGAAGCACCACTGGTGCACTTGGCGTAATTCTTCCAGCTCTGGAGACTACATATGGTCCAGAATCCGCATATCTACCATACAACAACGATATTCTAGCGGCCTTTCCTCCAGCGGATTTCGACGCAGGCTTGTTCCCGGTAGGTGAGGATGGTCGATTCAATATTGTCGCATTTATTCCAGCAATCAATGCGATGACTGCGGCCGGCAAGGGTGTGTGGATGAGTGCTCCCCTCGGTGCAGCAGTCGCTACCAACCCCGCTAATCAGGGGAATCCTGGGTATCCCGAGGCAAATGCCTGGTTCACACAACGACTTGGTGTCGGTGTCAAAAATATTGCTGTTCGTAATGATGGTGTAAAATATTCCAGCTTTCAGGTAAAGGGCGTTGCAGGCGACCCTATTGGAGATAAATTCACGAGTACCGTTAATCAGCCGGTAGCCAACTGGCCATTTGCAATGGCGTCGCAGGAATTGTTAAATATTAATCCCGGTTCGAAATCCAAGAGCTGGGTATTTGCCGACAACACTTCGACAAACATCAGTGGGATTCGCTGGGAAGATTCAGGTAAGGGGCGAATAGTGTACACGACTTTCGGATCGGAACACCTTCCCTCACCTGACGCGCGAAAGTTAATGGTGCAACGGATTCTCGACTGGTTGCTCGAGCCTGTAACCATAGATCTGCCCGAAATTACCCTGAGCACTCAATTGATAAATTTTGGTAACGTCGAGGTAGGTAATTACAAAGATTTATCCTTAGTCATCCAGAACTCGGGTACTGCAGATCTGGAAATAACATCAATCGAACTCTACGGCTCAGATGCTGTGGATTTCGACTTTACTTCTGGTAAACCTGGAATCGATCCCGTTATCGTTTCTCCCAGTGGCACGCATACCGTAGGACTCCGATTCACTCCGAGTGTGACCAAAGCTCTCTATAGTGCAAGAGTTGTGATAACAGCAACTGCATCATCACCAGATGTTGAGCTGCGTGGCTCTGGAGTAACCAGCGTTGAAACAGAAGCAACAAGTGAGTCGGGAGCTATTGCCCTCAGGCTTGTCGGCGGCAATCCGATTACAGAATCCTCGAGTGTTGAAGTTCGTTCATTGGATGCCGTAAATGTATCGGTTGTTGATCTTAGCGGTCGAAATGTAAAACTGCTTTACAACGGTTCCGTCTCCGGTTCAACAACTGTTCCCATCCCTGGCTATGAGCTTTCGTCGGGTACGTACATGATTGTTGCCTCGTCAGGTACGGAACGGGCTGTTCTGACATTTGTGATTGCGAAGTAACAATGCCTTGAATGAGTTGATACTAACTAAGGTTAGTAAATAGTTAGATCCGTCCGTATGATTGGATGGTTCTATTTGAATCTATACTTCGTGCTCATCGGTAGCGGGACTCTTAGCCTGAAGTCGCCGAACCCGGTACTGTCATCAAAAAGGTACGTTGTCCCATTGGCATACGTCCACTTCACGGCTACGGTAGTGCCAGCCTGCCCGGTATACCAATCGATGTTCCGTGGTTCGCCAAAGATTATGTACACCATTCCCATGTCCGTAAGCCATCCTTCTGTATACGAGGTAAATCGTTTGTTAGCAGTCTCGATTCTCGTGTAATATTCTTCGAACGCTTCGTTTCTAACAGTGGATGGACTGGGATCGTGCCGTTTCCAAAATTCTTCGAACCGCTGTTGCATATCTGCCTGATTCGTGGATGAGTTGATATAGTCGATTTCTCGTTGCTCAGCAACATAGGCTAAATGCTTAATTGCTTTGTTGAGATCTGAAAGAACGGATCCGGCAAATGTTCTTGGAACAATGTAGGGGCGTGACTGCGATGCAAGCTGTATTGAGCTGTCGATTATGTTGTTCACCACGTCGTGCATGATTATCGTCAGAGTGTAAGCACCGGGCAAAACCTTGTCAACCTTAATAA
>JAGVJW010000089.1 GCA_020050895.1 bacterium
AATTAGACCTGCGACCTCACTTTGATAGGGCGTATGAGAAGGCTCAGTCGGGAATATCACTTCCTGGATTCAGAAAGGGTAAGGTGCCGATATCCATTGTCAAACAGAAGTTTGGACGTGAAATCGAAGCTGAAGCCCTCGAATCAATTGCCGATGATGAGTTCCGGCGTTATGCATCGGAGGAGTCTCAGCATGTTGTGGGACATCCAACGCTTTCAGATATTTCGAAATCGAGTGACGGCGTTGCCTTTACTATTGGATTCGAAATCATGCCCGACTTTTCACTAGGTGACTACAAAGGACTCAACGTTCAGCGATTGGTGAGAGTAGCTAGTGAACAAGACGTGCAGGATGAGATCGATAGGATCTGCCTGCGCGCAGCATCGTTCGAACCTGCCGTAGAGGTGACCGATCCGATGTACGTTGTTACGGTTTCTCTTCACGAACTCGATAGGGATACGAGCCTACCCATTATCGGCGCCGAAGCTAAGGAGCAGCGAGTGTTTCTTGATGACGACAACATCGATCTTCACCTGAGAAATTCCATTCAGGGATTGAAGATCGGCGATTCGTTTCAGTACATCGCAGAAACACCAGACGAGAAGACCCAACCCCCTTCCTATCGGGTTACAGTTACTGATATCCAAAAGGTTGTCCCTGCAGAATTCAATAATGAGTTTGTAGAAACAGTGTCGGAAGGTAAGCTCCATAGCACAGAGGAATTGAGAGGCGACATCACCCAGCAGCTAAATGAGTATTTCCAGCAGGCATCGCGTGATAGCCTGGAAAACCAGATTGTCGATCAACTCATTAAAGACCATACGTTCGACGTGCCTGGCTCCCTTGTACATGCCGTGATTCATCAATTGTTTGATGATTTCAAAAAGCGGAATGAAGGGGCTCCCGGGTTGGATAAGCTAACTGCACACGATCTTGAACACGAATTCCAACCTGCCGCTGAACGCATCGTTAAGTGGGAGTTGATTCGTGATAAAATTATCCAGGCAGAAAACATTGAGCTAACCGACGCCGACGCAGCTGCGGCGGCAGGAAGATTTGGAGTTACCGAAGATCAGATGCGAATGGTGATGCGTCAAAACCGTAACGTAGCAGACCAGCTCCTTGCCGAAAAGGCTGTTCAGATGCTGTTAGATTATGCTATTATCACAGACGTTAATGTAGATTCGTAAACTCAACATTCACATAAATCACCAGAAAATGACCGGTCAACTTGTTCCGATGGTCGTAGAGCAAACCTCTCGTGGGGAAAGAGCTTACGACATTTACTCCCGTCTTCTTAAAGAACGCATAATCTTCATTGGCACACCAATTGATGACTACGTAGCCAGCCTGACGATTGCTCAGTTGCTGTTTTTACAGAGCGAAGATCCACAAAAGGATATTTCGCTATACATCAACTCTCCGGGTGGCAGTGTGTCTGCGGGGATGGCTATTTACGACACAATGCAGTTCGTGAGACCTGATATATCAACAATTTGCGTTGGTATGGCAGCTTCCATGGCACAGGTACTCCTGTGTGCAGGAGCTACGGGAAAACGTTTTTCACTGCCAAACTCGCGCGTGATGATGCATCAGCCGTTGGGTGGTACACAGGGACAGGCAACGGACATTGAGATTTACACGAAGGAAATGCTTCGTACCAGAGACATGTTGTACGGCATCATTGCAAAACACACGGGCAAGGACTACGAAACAATCAAGCATGATGCGGATCGGGATAACTACATGACGTCGCAAGAGGCTCTCGAATACGGCCTTATCGACAAGATTCTGGAACGAGCACATTCAGATTCAAAGCCCGCATCGTAAACGCATTGGGCAGCAGAAGAAAGTAAAGAGTGCATTATGGCAACAACCGATAGTGGTCACCCGGAAGAGCTGCATTGTTCGTTCTGCGGCCGCAGTTCACGCGAGGTAACGAGTCTGATTGCAGGCAAGGGCGCATACATGTGCGATATATGCGTCCAGAATTCAGTTGAAATTCTTAGAAAAAACCAACCAACGCCTACACTCGGAAGTGATCTGGGTTCGCTTCCCAAACCTTCTGAAATCAAGGCACAACTGGATGCCTACGTCATTGGTCAGTTTGCCGCTAAGGAGGTTCTCTCCGTTGCCGTTTACAACCACTACAAACGCATTCAGGCAGAAGGTCTCGTAAGCCCCTTCGACGATGTTGAAATTGAAAAAAGCAACATTCTGCTTCTCGGTCCAACCGGAACGGGAAAAACACTGCTGGCTCAAACACTGGCGCGAATCCTCGATGTTCCATTTGCAATCGCCGACGCAACAACACTCACCGAGGCTGGATATGTTGGCGACGACGTAGAATCAATCATCGTCAATCTCCTTCAAAACGCCGACTATAATGTGGAGAGAGCTGAAAGGGGCATTATATACGTTGATGAAATCGACAAAATCACGCGCAAGAGCGATTCGGCTTCAATCACTCGCGATGTATCGGGTGAAGGAGTTCAGCAGGGTTTGCTGAAAATTCTTGAAGGCACGGTTGCTGGTATTCCTCCCAAGGGTGGACGCAAGCACCCTGAGCAACCCTTAATTTATGTTAATACACGCAACATTCTATTCATCTGCGGTGGAGCGTTTGAAGGTCTGGAGAAGATCATTACACGCAGAATGAGACCCGCCTCGATTGGCTTTACAGCCGGGGTTAATGCTACGCCCGAAGAAACCTCAAAATTGCTTCGCAATGTTGAGCCTGAAGATTTGATGCGATTTGGTTTCATTCCGGAATTCATTGGACGTCTTCCAGTGGTAACAGCCCTCGACCCGCTGAGCGACGAAGCCATGATGGATATTCTCACCACTCCGAGAAATGCATTGGTGAAGCAGTATCAGAAGTTGCTGCTGCTGGAAGGCATACAACTAGACTTCGATCACGATGCTTTGCTATGGATTGTGTCTAAAGCTAAATCACGTCGTACCGGCGCACGTGCGCTGCGCGGTGTGATGGAAGAAATTATGAATCCTATTATGTATGAACTTCCGGATAAGACAAATATCCGAAGGTGCATTGTAACTAAAGATACAGTAGAACGAAAAGGTCCGCCTCTTCTCGAAGTAACGGAAGCTGCAAAGAATTCAGCTCGTGCCGGCGCCTGAGACTCATCTAACGAAAAACAACCATGGTCTGCACGGCACGTACACGCCCGGCAGACAACTGTACCATGTAGGTACCGGGCGTCTTAGATTAACAATGGCATAAAAACTGAGATGTGGTTCAGTGGTTACAGTAGCTTTGCCCAATGAAGGAATATGTACTAGCTGCATTAGTGTCGCTTATCATTTTCACGCCGTTTCTCGGTTCGGTAAGATTATTTGATTGGGATGAAATCAACTTTGCCGAATGTGCCCGTGAAATGATTGCCACCGGCGATTACCTACATGTTAAAATAGACTATCAGCCATTCTACGAGAAACCACCTCTCTTCATTTGGTTGCAAGCCGCCTCTATGCTTGTGTTTGGCGTCAATGAATTCGCAGCGCGCCTCCCAAACGCTCTCGTGGGTGTTGTTTCCATGCTCGTCATCATAGCAATTGGCAAACGATTTTATGATGTCAAATTTGGATTGATTTGGGCATTGACCTATGCAGGGTCGTTATTGCCGCACTTTTACTTCCGCTCAGGCATTATCGATCCCCTGTTTAACCTGTTCATATTTCTAAGTGTATACTTTCTTTTCAAAGCGTCGGCCGCCCGACCCGTTGCCAATTCCACCATGGCAGCAGTGTTTGCTGCATGTGCTGTTATGACGAAGGGGCCGGTAGGATTAGGTTTGGCAGGTTTAACGGCATTGATTGCATGGAATTTTCCGTTCTCGGGTAGTCGGGCTGAAGTGATGCGTCGCTTCGTTCGTTCAGTGCCTGCACTAGCATATTTCATTGTAGTCACCGCTGCTCTCTCATCGGTTTGGTTTCTTATTGATTACGTTCAAAACGGACCGTCATTTGTTATTGAGAACATTGACTA
>JAGVJW010000022.1 GCA_020050895.1 bacterium
CATCGCCGGCAGACCAGTTCACAGTAGTTCTGCAATCAGCAAATGCATTCCCACGCTCCAGAAGCCATGGAATAAATTGTGTGCTGAAGGTTGCGTTGAGCTTCGTGATGGTTAGCCGCAGCACGGGGCGTATGCCGCGTCCGATAACTGCCACGATATCGGCTGGAATATTCGTACCGGGGTAGAACGCACCTCGCAGCGATAACCGGATTCCGTCGGCGTCTTGTACAAACTCCAACGTGGGAGAACCATCAAACACCGACGGGTCGATTACCCAGCGAGGAATGCCTGCAACAAGGAAAACAATACGGTCGCCACGTTTCGAAACGGTAAACGTTGAGTTCAACGCCGACTCAATAGCAGATGCAATTGGAGCAGACGTAAGAGTTACTGCGCCAGCCAGTGTAAGAGCCTGACGCCGAGATAGTACATATCCTTCGGGTTGTGATGCTATATCAGCCGGTGAAGCGGCCGTAGCAGAAACACGAGGAATACGTGCACGCTTTAGTGCGGACACGGATAAAGCCCGTCGCATAATCACGCCCCCGAGGTGTGATAGATTTTTACCAAGTGATGGCGAACATAGTAATTTCATTGTTATGTTCGTTGCCTTCGGTTTCTCGTAACGATCACGCGAGGCCTCGGTGAATAGATTTTTTTTATTGGTTATAGTTATTTGCGGGGTTGCTGCCCCGTTGTTACTGCTCGCACAACCGGTAGTGGTTGATGTGCGCCTCAGCCAGCCCCCTCCCAATCAACTTCGTATAGCAGATCTGTGGAGGATAGAACTAAACAACAGGTCGGGAAGAACGGTCAGGATCTACCTGCACGGAACGGCGGAAGAAATGTCGATACCCGACGGTATTATCGCCGACGCACGTTCTAAAGAATTCGATCTTCCGCCTGGAGTGATGGTTGTAACGGGGGCTACGGTTCAGCCTGTTACCGTAGATGAATCGAACGACAGGTACAGAGATGCCTTGTTAACAACAGGCAATGTCCCAACTGGAGAGTATCAGATTTGTTGTGAAGCTGTTGAAGTTGAAACACAGGCAGTTGTGGGGCGGGACTGCAAGTTTGTTTCCGTTAACCGCATCTCGGTTCCGATTCTTATTGCACCGCCTGATGAAAGCGATGTTGTGGAGCGCTATCCGGTTTTAACGTGGATGAACTCCGTTCCTCCAGCGCCGGGTTTGATTATCAAATACCATCTGCGGATGGCAGAAATTTTTGGAACGCAAACTCCGCAGGATGCAATGCTGCGTAATCCTGCGTGGCTCGACGTAAGAAGCCTTACGCGAACAATCTTTCAGTACCCTGTTTCAACACGCACGTTTGTCGAAGGCCAGCGTTATGCATGGATGATCGAGGCATACGAGGAGCGAGGTGCAATGTTCGTTCCGCTGGGTGAAAGTGAAGTGTGGTGGTTCAGGTATTCACCTATGAAGGCAGAGGAACCGGAAACAGTTCGAACAACGGGATCGACAGCCGTTGTAACACCTTCGGCTGATTGCCCCGGAGAAAACTGGGATTTTGAGATCGGCTCCCTTGCATGCTGGGAGGTGACAGGTGCGGCGTTCGTCGACGACCCGATTAATGATGCACATCCTGTGATAGGAAACGTTGGACAAAACGGAAAGTATTGGGTGTCGTCATTTGGTCTTCTTGATGCCGATATCGCGAAGGGGGCTATGCTTTCGCAGGAATTTCATATCCAGAATTCCGTTGTAGGTTTTTTGTTTGGTGGATATAACGACGAAGGCACGGGCGTTGAACTGCTCATTGAAAAAAATCCCAAAGACACCTTCAAACTTCTCACACGAGAGCTGCCCGGAACAGCCAAATCATGGTGGGTTGCCAATTCCACAAGCGCCCGCAACGAGGCAGGTGCGAGCGAACGCCTTGCACCAGTGGATTGGGATGTTTTGAAGTATTTGAACAGAGCAGCTCGGATACTGGTTCGAGACAGTTCCGAGAAAGCACATGTTAACATTGATTATTTTCGTTTTTATGATAAAGAAAAACTCGATAGTGTAAAATTCCCTGTCTTGGTAATGGCAGCCGGCGAAAATCATTCATTGGTTGCTACGCCCGATGAGAAGCCGACAAAGTCGTTGCAGGACAAATTCAAGTTAGATGCCTCTTATCTGAAGGCAGGGAGTGTGAAGCTTGCAGATGTAAACGTTGTTAACGAAACGTCGCCCAAATTGAAGGGTATGTATGCCTCCTCGTTGCAGGCGTCGGCGAACATGCAGGGCAATGTTGCGCCAGAGAATGAGCAACCGCCATCGGATATTTCGCTGGCACAGACAACCTCCGAAGTATCAAAAATTCAATCAATGCTGCTACTGGCATCGCTTGCACAGAAAAATATTGTTTGGGGGTGGGGTGATAATTCAGATAACAGCGTTGGTCCGTCGCTTCCCGGAATTGTGAAAGAACCTGCAAAGGTGAAGAATGTGTCTGAAGTTCAGGCCCTTGCTGCGGGACCGTGGCATTCGTTTGCAGTGGGCAAGGATGGATCTGTGAAGGCGTGGGGCATGAATGAGTGGGCAGAACTTGGAACTAACGATAGAGCAGGAAAGGGAACACCAACTACGGTGAATGGAATTGCAGGGGCTACTCAGGTGGCAACGGGCGCATTCCATTCGTTGGGAGTAACAAAGACGGGAACGCTCTATGTATGGGGCTGGAATCGGTTTCATGGTTGCGGCGGAGCAATACCGGTGTACACCAACGCTTCGACTGGACAGATTGATTCAACGGTATTCTTCAAAGCTCCCATACCACACTTGGTTGTTAAAAGCGGCCGTGCCGTCGCGGCTGGAGAAGCCCATAGTCTTGTCCTTACAGTAGGTGGAAACATTGTTTCATTCGGTGTTAATGGGCATGGTCAAACCGGCCAACCGCTCGATGAGCCGTTTACTCCATCACCCAAGTCGTTTACAATCGGCAGTGCTGCCAGAAATGTGATTGCAGTTGCTGCCGGGTTCGATCACTCGCTCGCACTCTCGCGCGATGGAAAGGTTTGGGCGTGGGGAGGAAATGCCAGTGGACAGTTAGGTGATGGAACTGTTAAGGACACATACAAACCGGTACAGGTAAAGACAATTGGTGGGGTTAGAGCCATAGCTGCGGGTGCAGGTTTCTCTCTGGCTCTGGATTCCAATGGAGTTGTATGGGGATGGGGTAATAATGTGCTCGGCCAGTTGGGTGACGGCACAAGAGTTGGCAAATACGAACCTGTTCAGATTATCAGACTCGATGCGGTTCAGGGGATAGTGGCCGGCAGTGCACATGCAATGGCAGTGCGTGCCGACGGTGGACTGTGGACGTGGGGCACAAATGATTATGGTCAGCTTGGCGAAGGCCCCGTTACCAACCTAATCCCTGTGCCGTTAGATCCTCCTCTTGGACCAATGCGGGTGGAGCGCCTGGCATCGCCGTGAAACGTGCTGCAAGCTTACTTGTAACTATTTTCATATTATCCTTCGTTAGCAATGGCCAATGGCTGACGTTCGGATCGCAGCAGGCATCGCCGGTAGTGGTTACCGGCAGCTATCGGATGATAGGACAAACGTCCGGAAGACAGGGGACGTTTCAGGAGAAGCCTGCAGACCTCTGGCGTGTCGAGGTTAATCCCACGCTCATCATTTACGGTATTCCAATTACGGCGAATCTGCTGTTGTCTTCTGAACAACAAGGTATTAGGCAAAACATAAATGCCTTCTCATTGATGCTCGATCCCGATGCCATAAAACGGGTTGTTGTTCAGCGGGCATACCGTGCATTGGAAGCATACGCAAAATCTGAAATAGGCTGGATGCTGAACGATTGTCAGACAGCTCTCGATTCGCTTGCCAAAGTTGATTCGGCAAAATTCAACGAACTGCAAGAGATGTGTAAGCTCCAGGAGATGCGCGATGTTGCAAACGGTAACATCAAGGACTACACAGATGTGCTGAACTCGATGGGGTTAATGTCGGACGTGGAAAAAGTAATGTCGCAACTTCCCAAAATTGCCGTTGGTGCAGTGTTTCCCGTCTTCTCTCCTATCACACTCAGCGGGGCACGATTGGAAGGGGCATGGGTTGAGTGGAATCCGGGACAGTCATTTTATGTATCAGCAGTATATGGCACCACGCAGCGTCCGCTTACGCGCATTGATACATTTCGCGTCGATACATCGATGTACACAACGTACGACAACTCAAATTTTGGACGAAGCATGTACGGCGCTCGAATTGGTTCGGGAAGTCCGGGGGGCTCTCACATTCTCATCACGGGGATATATATCGTCGACGATAAAAGCACACTTGTTTTACCCGACAGTGGTGTTGGGCTTACGCCGCAGAAGAATTATCTGTCGAGTTTCGACTTCAAATTGGAACCTATTAAAAATGTGTGGACGTTAGAAGCCGAGTTGGCTGGTTCAATAACGGTAGCTGATCAGAATGCGCCAACATTTGGCAGCCCCGATGTTCCAGAGTTTCTGCTCAACCTAGTTGATTCGTCGGCATCTACGTATGCAGACTGGGCGCTCACGGCGGCCACAACTATTAACGTTCGCAATACAAATACAAAACTGACAGGGAAACTGCGGCGCATCGGCACAGGGTATCGTGCACTTGGTGTTCCCAATCTTAGAACCGATTACCTTAGGTACGATGGGCGCATCGATCAATTCTTTTTTAAGCGACAGTTGTCCGTAGGCGCCTTTGTACGTCAGGACAGGGATAATCTGATCCCGGTAAAGCGGGCAACATCAACATTGTTCAGTGCCGGAGCGAATCTTGGACTTTCTATCCGCGGGTTACCGTATTTCCGCGCATCGTATGCCCCCTACGTTCAGGAAAGCGATGCAACAGATACACTACTGCAATATATCAATCGCACAGTGCTGTGGTCTGTATCAAGTGGATATGGTTATCGAATTGGGAAGATTATGTCGAATACAAACATTACGGTATCTAAACAAGACGCTGAAACAAAGAACAATTTGTACGATTACTCTGTTGTTTCACTAACTGGAACGCAAAGCTTTACATTCCAAATACCTTTCAACTTCTCCATTGGCTTAGGTTATATAGAGCAGACAAGTGCGCAAACTCCGGGTACATCAATTTTTACTGCCGACGGTTCGGGGGGTTATTCGTTTACAGATGCTATGACGCTGAATGCGGGTCTCAACCTCGCTTTCGACCAGACCTATGGAACGCGCACCGGATTTTTCATCAGCTACTTAGCGCGTATAGAAAACGTAGCTGATATAGATCTTCGTGCTGAGCGAAACTATTTTACAGCACGGTATACTCCAGCCCTATTAGGCGAGGGTTACAGGGAAAATCTTTTTCGTTTGACTATTTCTAAGGTGTGGTAGTCGGCGCTACCGTTTTTCCCAATACAATCTGCCGCGTAGCTCTGCAACCCACTCCTGTTCTATACGTGTCTTCTTTTCGAGCAAGGCCATTTGTTCAATCATTTTATAATCGGACTCAAGGGTTGCCTTGTGCTCCGGAGTGAGAGCTTTGCGGTAAATAATGTGAAAGCCGGGTTTTGTTGGGTCGGCAACGTACGGCAAAGGTGAGCTTACTTCGCCGTCTTTAAGTTCTTTTACCACAGTGCGCATGTCTTCGGGTAATCTTTCGAACTCAAACTGGCCCATGGCGCCGCCGAAACCCTTGGTTTCCTTTTCGTCCGTGAGTTCGCGTGCAAGAGTTTCGAAATCTTCGCCGTTGAGGACGCGTTGGCGTACATCCTGTAATTCCTTGCGGACATGCTCGCGATCTTCTTCATTGAGCGAGACACGGATGAGAATATGCCGACAATTAATTGCCGTTGCTGACTTGTCTATCAGTTGGATGATGTGCCAGCCGAATGGTGTTTCGACGGGCGCCGACGTCTGCCCAGCCTCGAGGGCGAAGGCCGACGCTTCGAAAGCGGGAACAAACTTTCCGCGTTCTACAAAGCCTAGATCGCCACCGTTGGCGGCCGATCCCGGGTCTCCACTATAACGTCTGGCGAAGTCGGCGAACGAGCCCCCTTTTGCAAGTGAGTCGCAGATGCGAAGAGCCAATTGTTGCGCTTCCTTGCTTTGCTCAGCCGATGGAGTAACGTATCTCACAATGTGATACAGATCCACTCGTGCAGGGAGTGCTGGAATGGAATCTTTATACTTTGCATAGAATGCTTCCACATCGGCACGCGAAACTTTCACTGAACCAAACCGCTTTGCCCTGATGCGCTCAGCAAGAAGTTGCAGGCGAATCTGATCGCGAAAATCTTTTTTAATCTTGCTGATCGACATTCCATAAATGTCTTCAATGCGCTTTTCCGATCCCACTTGCTGTATAAGCGTGGCTATCTGATAATCCATGCGCTGAGAAATTTCTTCGTCGGATATAACGATTGTTGTATCCTCACTGGCGGCAGCCATGATGAGCCGTTCATTAATCAGCTGATCCAGCACAGCATCCCTAAGCTTTGGGTCGGTTTTGTCGGCGCCGGGAAACCGCTGCCCATAAAGCTCCACCTGTCCATCAACATCGCTTTTTAAAATTATTTCATTTCCAACAACGGCAACTATCCGCTCCATGCTATCCTGAGCGAACACAAGAAACTGCATCGCCACAAAAGCGATGCCTATGAGAAGCCCCTTTATCATTGCTGTTACCGTCACTACTTCTTCTTATTCTTATTTGTTGCTGACGCGGAAGATTTGCCCCAGATTTTATTAATGGTGGGCATATTTACATTCACGGTAAACCGTTTGCGAACATCGTTCAGCCAGATTTCCGTCAGCTTCTTTTGCAATGCATCCTGGTATGCAGGCGCAAGTTCGGGCAAGGCCTCTTCGAACGTTTTCTGCCGCGATGTTTCAATTGCGTCCACCCTGATGATTGAATAACCTTTATCATGAGGGAAGGGGCCGGTAATCTGTCCGCTCACAAGCTTTTCTTCGGCAGCTCGCTGGGCAAGC
>JAGVJW010000168.1 GCA_020050895.1 bacterium
ACCCAAACGTACCATCGTCACCCACAGAATACGCTATCTGATTGTTTTCCATTGTTGACATGCCCGATGGCGGCATTAAATAGTCAAGCGACGAATCACGATAATTATTGGCATTGTATGTTAACCGAAAAATGCACGGTACGGGGCTTAATGAATTTATGCGAACACGAAAAGTTCCAACACTTGTTGTCTGCCCCTGATCAAGGGATGTAATTGTCTGTGTGTTCTGTAATAACGTAACGTCCCATCCGCTGGCTTCTGCAATCTTAAGCTCACAGCTAACATTATTTATTAATGCAAGATCATTAACGATTGTATAAGTAAAATCTAATGTATCGCCGATTGCAAATCTATCGGCTATTTTCCCGTTGGTAAAGGTTCGTTGCACACTCTGAATGCGAAGCGCAGCGATTGTTGTTGGATCCGTGGTAACGGCCCGATATGCATTCAGCCGTCCAGATATGATGTGTGCTACAAAAGGATTGACCTCGGTAATGTCGTCCGCTGTACGGCGAAGTAATGCGGCAACCTGGCGTGGAGACAGCTGAGGATATCTCGACCTAATAAGTGCGATAGCTCCCGATGCCATCGGTGCGGCAAAGGAGGTTCCAACAATTCCGTCCGATGTATAGTTACCGCCAGATCCAGTTGTAATTGCATCGCTGGACGATGCCATAACAATAGCATTCTTACCAAGACCCGATGTCGATGCAAGTATGTCGGTCGCCGAAACTTCACCAACACCAATTACGCCATCATAAGCCGCAGGAAAATTCAGCTGCACCCAACCGCTGCTGTTCGGCGCCGACCCTTGATTGCCGGCAGATGCAACAACAACTAAATCCTTGGCAAGGCAATAATCAATAACGCTTTGATCGATGGGCGACGGAGGCTTCACGATACCCCACGAGCAATTTGCAATCTTAAACCCCATGTTGGCAGCATAGATTAGCGACTGGTACCCATAGACAATATTCCCACCGTTGGCTGAGGCCGTCTTCATCGGAAACAACCGGCTACCATTCGAGCTTCCCGCAATCCCCAATCCATTATTTGTTGCAGCACCAGCAAGACCGGCAACCTTTGTCCCGTGTCCACCATTAGTGTGGTTTGTGGTTGATCCCGGCGACGTACCATCATCAGACCACGTAAAATTGATTCCTGTGTAATCATCTACATAGCCATTCCCGTCATCGTCTACCATGTTACCAGGAATCTCATTGACATTCGTCCACAGTGATGGCTTGATGTCTTCGTGATCCTGTGTAACTCCATTATCGCTTATCGCGATCACGATATTCGGATTCCCCTGCGTAATGTCCCATGCAGCGTCGAACTTCATCCTCCGCACGCCATCCTGAAGTGGCCATAACGGATCGTTTGGCGTGGCGTGCATTTCTGCTACATACCAAGGTTCAGCGATCTCTATTCCATCAATTTTTAAAAGTTGACTTACTGCACTCAATGGATGTAAGGGGGCAGTGTAGCGAATAATGAAGGTTCGAGAAAGGCGGTTAACAGCCCAAAGCAGATCTTTGTTTACGGATCCCTGTAATACATGACCCTTACCATAACCATTTGATGCATACACTGAATCCAGAAAACACGATTCTACTATGTACCCATCTGGTAGAACAGATTGCGCATCAGCAAGAGTATTGGCACTTACAAATCGAACATTGATAAATCCAACCACCAGTGGAACTGGACCGTCATGGATAACCGATGTTTCCGCAACTTGCGGCCAGCGCGAGAATAGAGACGTGCTCGTTAAGACAACGAACAACAAAACAGAGGGAATTACAAACAACAGTCGGTATTTCTTGCCCATACACATTGCATTTCGCAGTTTACGGTTACATTTAGGTCTAGATCATGCCAGATCAACAAAGTTTCATAGTTACAGCCAGAAAATGGCGTCCACTGAGATTTTCCGATGTCATTGGACAGAACCATATTACAACAACTCTTAAGAATGCCATCGCAGGTGGAAGGATACACCATGCGTATTTGTTTACCGGACCACGCGGAGTGGGGAAAACAACGTGCGCGCGAATTCTTGCCCGTGCTCTCAATTGCTTACAACCCGTCGACTCTGAACCATGTAATGAATGTGAATCATGCAGACAGGTGCTCGACGGACGGAACGTCGACGTTATTGAAATCGATGGCGCAAGCAACAACAGTGTTGATGATGTTCGCAAACTCCGCGATAACGTCAAATATGCACCTCTCAATGGCAAGTACAAACTATACATCATTGATGAAGTACACATGCTGTCGGGTGCTGCTTTCAATGCGCTCCTTAAAACCCTTGAGGAGCCCCCTCGACATCTCGTTTTTGTTTTTGCGACCACTGAAATTCACAAGGTGCCCGCAACTATTGTAAGCAGGTGCCAACGATTTGACTTTCGCAGAATGGCTGTGTCGGCTATTGTTGACCATCTACAGCATATTGCTCAGGCAGAAGGCATCACGGCCGACGAAGGATCGCTGGTGGCAATCGCGCGAAAAGCCGATGGTTCTATGCGGGATTCTCAATCGGTATTCGATCAGGTAGTATCTTTTTGCGGTCCAAAATTCACCTCGGCCGATGTGGCCGAGGTTCTGCACTTGATTGATGATGATTTCTTCTTCGAAATAGCATCGGCTATTCAGAGCCACAACATTGCAGCGATGTTCGAATTTGCTCAGCGCATCGTCACCCGCGGATACGACCTTCAGGAGTGCCTGCTAGGGTTGTTAGAACACTATCGAAATTTATTAACAGTTGTCACAACTGGTAGCGCCGATCTGATTGATGCCTCGAACCAAATCCGAGAGAGATTTCAAACTGAAGCCGGGCATGTCGATAAATCTGATATTCTAAGAATAATGTCGGTGATCTCCCATGGTGAAAATATCCTGCGCCAAAATCCTCCCAACCCTCGAGTCCGGTTCGAATTTGTATTAGTACAACTTGCTGCCATGGACGACACCGTGCACCTCAGTGAACTGTTATCGCGCATTTCGACCGGTTCTGTACATGCGCCAGTGGGAGGCGTGGCTATGTCCGTTAAGGTAGGCCCAACTTCGCTCCCTGTAAAGTCGAAGTCACGTCCCGCCAGCGCCTTAACTGCAAGAAACCTGGCAGAAAAGTGGACAACCGTTGTTAAAGAGCTTCCAGATCACCTAACGTTTCTGCGGAGTTTTATTAAGCAGGGCGCGTTAACAATCGACTTCACTGACGTTGGCCTTGTGCTGCGGCCAAATGCAGACGTCATCCATCATCGGGTTGCAGACCAATTATCCGACCTAAAATTATATCTTAAAAATATTTATGGTGCTCCGATTGGACTTCAATTGATCCCAACGCCTGCGGTAAGCAACGGGAACCAAGTCTTCAACGGAAAGAACGGTATGAACTCCGACGATACGTCGTTAACACCTGCTGAGAAGACTTTGATAGACTTATTTGATGCCAAACGAGTAGGAAGGGGTAATGTCGCATCAAGTGGAACATAATACTTTACTCAGCATGAATTCCATCCGCTACTGGAGTGCCAGTTGATTGACTCACACTCACACATTGACGCTGATGAATTTGATGCCGACAGAGATGAAGTGCTCGAGAGAGCACGGATGAGCGGTATCGAATCAATTATACTCCCAGACATCGAGCCGCACCGACGAAAAAAACTCATCGACGTAGTTAACTCTGACAACAGGCTATACCGAGGTATCGGCATCCACCCGCACAATGTAGCATCGGTGCAAGCATCCGATTTGAGTGATGTAGAGACGCAATGCAAGGAGAGAAAGGTTGTTGCCATTGGTGAGATCGGCATAGATTATTACTACGACTTCGCCCCTGCCGACATACAGAAGTCGTACTTTCGTGCCCAATTAAACATTGCAAAACAGAACGACTTACCTGTAATAGTGCATAACAGAGATGCAGACAACGATATTCTTGATATCATTAAACAAGAGCAAGACGGAAGGCTGCGAGGCGTTCTCCATTGTTTCTCAAGCGGGATAAGTGTTCTTGAAAGGGCGATGGAATTGGGATTTCACATATCGTTTACAGGCAATATCACCTTCAAAAAATCGACATTGGATGATGTTGTGCGTGCTGTACCGGAAGATCGGTTTATGATTGAGACCGATGCTCCCTACATTACGCCGGTACCTTACAGAGGCAAACGAAACGAACCATCTTACGTCCGCTTGGTTGCGGAAAAAATTGCGGAGATAAGAAACATGACCATTGACCAGGTAGATGAAGTGACGTCGAGAACATCAAAGGCTTTTTTCCGCATTGCAATTCTTCTCATCCTTTGTGCTGTATCTGTTGCTGCTCAGCCAAGCTTCCCCGATGAGGAAGACTATGAACATGATCGTGATTGGGAGATCGCTGTTAGCAATTACATCGCCGACAGCATCGCCTATGAACGGTGGATTAAACCAAGAAAGTTTGGTGTCGGGTTTTCAATCGGCTCAAACACAACCGTTGAAGGACAGCAGTTCATGCAGCGGTACAATTACACATACTCGCCAACCAGTCCATACACCGATCCGGGGCGCTGGACG
>JAGVJW010000235.1 GCA_020050895.1 bacterium
ATATTAAACTCACTTATTATGAGTTCAACGGAGTCGGGGTCGACGATGACAAAATCCTTTTGAGAAGTATCGACAGCCAGCAGGGCTTTACGGAGTGAATCTGCAAGAGTGTGAGACCATTCGTTGAGACTGATTTCACCATCCAAATTTCTGAACGGCAGTACCACTACGCGCTGCTGAGCGCTGAGGGCTGCTGATGAAATAACGAACGTCAATATCAACAAGAGTCGCATACAGCTAACCCCATCGTTCACTAATTGTTTCCAGAGCCTGGATAAGCCCCTTAACTCGAAGATCTGCGGTTTCCCAGTCTCCCTTCGCTGAGTCGTTCATGATTTCGATGCCTACGCCGGATAGGCCTTTAAAGCCAAATTGAAGGAACGAACCTTTAACCGTGTGTCCAAAGCGACGGAAATCTTCGATGTTGCCCGAAGATTTTATTTCATTCCAGGTAACGTTAAAATCATGCATCCATTGCCTGACAAATTCAGGGATGAGATCGGCCAATACCGGATCTGCCGGCAACTGGTCGGGAAGGCTGAAGATGGGAATAATTCGATCGGACACGAAAAGACTCCTATAAGCCGAATTCTGTCTTCCCTGCATAAGCAAGGGAGGCAACCATTTATCTGGGATTGATGTTGCCACCAACCTCAAGCGATCTACCCGAACTGGCCCGTTGCCGGGATCTGCGGACCACAAATCGGCCTCGACCACCAGTTCTGTTTGATCTTGCTCCGCACGGGGTTTACCTAGCCGGCTCCGTCACCAGAACCGCTGGTGGGCTCTTACCCCACCGTTTCACCCTTGCCAGCACAGGAAAACTGTGCCGGCGGTTTACTTTCTGTTGCACTATCCGTCGGCTTTATCCCTTGGCATAGCCTTGGAACATCACCGCCTTCCTGTTAAGAAGCGTGCCGTCCTGTGGAGTTCGGACTTTCCTCATTTCACAGTCGCCAAGTGAAACGCAGTTGCCCGTCGACCCTCCGCGTCCGACCGATTACAAATTCCCTTCTTCAACCATTGCGTCGACCTCTGCCTGAATATCCTCCGTATAAAGAATGCGTCCACAGTTTTCGCATGTATACATTTTATCCCTGTTGTATTTCATTTCCATAATCCGCTGAGAAGGTATGGCAGAAAAACAGCCGCTACAGGAATTTCGCTTTATGCAGACAGCCGCTTCGCGGTGAAACGTTCTAATTCTTTCATATTCGGCTTCGATGGCATCATCAAGTTTGGCAATAACTCTGAGACGATGATCAATAAACTTTTTTAGTTCTTCGTTATGATCACCCGTCAAAAGTTCGAGTTCTTGTTCCTTTTCCTTAAGGTTTTCACGTGCTACATCAAGATCATCTTGCTGATTTTCGAGAAGAGCCGACAAATTTTCGTGCTTAACGGCAGAGGTGCGAAGTTTTTCATCCAACACAGCCCGCTCCATCTTCAAGTGGTCGATTTCCTTTGTGATAGCATCGAATTCGCGGTTGTTCTTTACCTGAAATTGTTGCTCCGAAAGTTTAACCTCCTTGTCGTGCAACTCTTGCATCATTATATGGGAATTCGATTTCAGATGTTCTAGCTCGTCGAGCTGTGATCTTGTGGATTCTGCCAACTCCGATTTCTGCCTGACGATTTGCTCGAGACTTTTCACATCCTGCGGCAGATCACCAAGTTCATCGTGCAGCTCATCAAGGTTAGCGTCAATAGCTGCCAATTGCGCAAGGAGCGTTATCTGCTCGTTCATGCTGATCCTAAGTGGTGTTGAGAATATTCTGAGTTAGTGCGAAATGCATATCGGATGGGATTGGTAACTACACTGCTGACGGTAAGGGTTGCGTGCCCAAGTATGCTGTTCTGTAGTGCGCTCATAATCCCTTCGGGAACAAACTGTTCCATCTCGTAGTGTCCTGGGTCTATTAGCCCAATGATATTCGTTGCTGCATGATACCCATGATACCGGATGTCGGCCGTGATAAATGCTTCGGCTCCCGAAGCTACTGCATCGCTGTAATACTGCATGCCACTGCCCGCAACAATCACGACTTTGTGTACCAAACCGCCGGGTGGTTTTGTATAACGAACGGGACTATTGCAGACGAGGCGGACTGTTTCTACAAAATCTTCGATCGCAATTGGTCTTGCTGTTTCTGTTACCAGCCCCATTCCAAATCCTTCTCTCTGAACAGGCCGAAGGGGGCCAATTATTGTAAGGCCCAGCCGTTCCGAAAGAAGTGCATTCGTTCCCTGAGGAAATGCATCAAATGCAGTGTGGATGCATAGGAGAGCAACATCAGCTTCAATAAGCCTCGACACAAGACGTCCAACCCGTTCCGCTCGGTCAACGCGAGCCAACGGCATGTAGATAAGCGGATGAAACGCGAGAATAGAGTCGCATCCCATGGTCACGGCTTCGTCGATAACTTCATCAGTTACTTCCAAACAAATGAGTGTGTGATTTGCCGTAGCCTGTTTTGAGTCGACATGTACTCCGATCACATCGCCAGCCATTGCCTCCGAAAAAGGAATTATAGACTCAACGATATGCTGGAACTCACGTAGGAGCATAGGAACACAAACTTACGGAAGCATTGGCTGGTATTAGTGGGTATAGCAAATCATTGGGTAACTTTCTGCTCTTGCAAACATCTTCGATATCTGAAATTGCATGACTACTACGCAACGGAAACATCTTCGACCTGTATTGGGCCTAACGGGCCTCGTAGTAGCTTTCATTGTCTGCACCACGGGCGTAAGTGCACAAATACCAGGCCGCATGCCCCTGCCGCAAGACACGCTCATCATTTTTGAACCTGCAGAACCCCTGCTCAGTAACGTCGATGGAAAGCGATATGCGACAGATGCCTTGGGGCTCGACATATTGTTCTCCGGCTCGGGTTGGGGAGTTGGGATGTTTTACCATCACAAGTTAGTAGATAACGTTACAATATTTGGAAATTTTGCATTTACTCCCAGGAGGAATACAGATGAATTTGAAAACGTCTGGTACGGATCCATACCAGTTGTAGCCGATAAGGTCAACCGTCTGTTTATGATTCCAATCACAGTAGGAGTTAATTACAGACTGTTTTCCGAGACTCTTCAGGAATCGTTCAGACCGTTTATAAGTGTCGGCATTACACCAACAATTATCTTGCAGACACCGTACCTGCAAAATGGTATTTACTATGAATTCTTCAACTCGTTTGCCTACGCATCTTCCTATACCAGAGTTGGGGGCATGTTTAGTGTTGGTTCGTTATTTGGAAATCCAGCGGATGGGAATGTGATGGGTGTGATGATACGTTACTATACCATCCCTTTTGGAGGTGATGGTATTGAAAGCATGAGAGGCAGTCCGATTACCAATTTTGGCGGCGTATTTCTTTCCCTTTCGGTAGGTACAGCATTATAACCATGGATGACCTCGGCGCTCTTCTTAAACAGCGCATAGTATATCTCGACGGCGCCATGGGCACGATGATTCAGCGTCTGAATCTTTCTGAAGAAGACTTCAGAGGCAGACTCTTTGCCAACCATGAACATTCCCTGAAAGGGAACAACGATATACTCGTGCTTACACAGCCCGATGCCATTCGAGATATTCATTTGGCGTATTTACGATCGGGATCGGATATCATCGAAACCAATACCTTCAACGCCAACTCGATTGTTCAATCGGATTATGGCACGCAATCTTTTGCATACAAAATAAATCTTCAGGCAGCTCGGGTAGCCCGACAAGCTGTTGCAGAATATTCGCGCGAGAATTCGGAAAGAAGATTTGTTGCCGGTGCGGTTGGACCAACCAGTAAAACGTTATCGATTTCACCTGATGTAAATGATCCTGCATTCAGGTCGACGTCTTTTGCAATTGTTAAAGATGCTTACAAAGAACAAATGCGAGGTCTGGTTGAAGGGGGCGTTGATGTTCTCTTAATTGAAACGGTGTTTGATACGCTAGTCGGCAAGGCAGCGATAAAAGCTTATTCAGAACTTGGCATACGAGTACCACTGATGATTAGCGGTACTATAACAGACCTGTCCGGCCGAACATTGTCCGGACAAACACCATCGGCATTCTGGGTATCCGTCAGCCATGCACCCAACCTCCTGAGTGTTGGCCTTAACTGCGCCCTTGGTTCTCAAATGATGAGACCCTACATCGATGAGTTGAGCACCATCGCCCCTGCCTACGTTTCGCTGTACCCCAATGCTGGCTTGCCCAATGAGATGGGAGGG
>JAGVJW010000019.1 GCA_020050895.1 bacterium
CCGTTCGAGTCTCAAACTTGAAGAATGGGAATGCTGATGCCGACGATAGCACCACGTCGCCGAGCGGATCGCCAATCAGACCAAGTTGATATGCAGTACTGGGACCCCACATCGGATCGTTTTGCCTAAACGTCATTGTACGTGCCCATAGGTTGGTGAAGCCTGTGCCTCCCATCAGACCACCATTACTCGAGTTATTGTTTTGCGTGAAGTTGAACGTTAGGTTATCAAAGCCAAAGAAGATGTCTTGCAGGATAAAACCGATAATTGGGAGAACCTCATCGGGTGGTTTTTTAGCGGGGCCAAAAATTTCGGCTCCAAATTGTTTCCACCGATAAATCGGACTAATCCGCAACGTTGAGCTCCATTTACCGGTTCTAACAATATCGCGCTGCCTCGCGTCCTGCTGTAGTGGATCGAAGAGTGCATAGTTGACGTTGTATGATCCTGTTGTTTCAATAAGCCTGTCGAGCCCTAAAATCATTGGCAGCCGTGGTCGGAACGAAACGGTAACAGACTGATTATATAAGCTGGTTTGCCCAAAGTCTACTACTTGTCCATTGTTAAAGAACATTCGGTTAGCAATCTCGCCGCCCGTCCGCTGTTGTCCGTTTTCATCCAGCTCAAAGGGCACCATGGTAGTATTGTTATTTACTTTATAGTCGAACACGGGGCTGAGAAATCCATTTTCTATCAGACGCCAGTTAAACCCTAGCGACTGCTGCGAGCTGAATTCACGGATGATGGGACTTGGAAAGGAAAGATATCGGCTTTGTTCTGTGGTGCGGCTTCGTCGGAACCCCAGGTTTGCCGTAATGCTTTGGGGTAAGAAGTTGATCTTGAAATTCTTGTATGCACTAAGTGCCCATACACCTTCAAATGATGTTAGGGGGCTGACATCGTACTTTGATGGTATTGTTACGGCATAGTCAACGTTCATCACCGACAACCAATTAAAGTACTGCTGAACTACTTGCGAACGCTCGAATTCTTGTGAGTATGAATACGAGAATTTAACTTTATTGAACGTATCGTCGATATACCATGCTTTCGAAGGAATCCCAAGTTTCAGTCCGTTCAGCGCCCAGGAGTCGAGCACGCGTACGCGCTGCGAACGCACGATAACTGAACGTGCCGTTTGCTCGGCTGCCTCAACCGTAGCACCCTTGCTGAGAGTATCACGCCGTGCAGCTTCAGCGGCTGTCTGCAACAGAACATCGTTCTGCACCTGATATTGCGGTGTTTCAGCCTCTTCGGCATGCGTGTACGAAATGGGAATCTTTGTTTCCTTAAGCTCGTTGGGTAGAAACTTGTCGAGCGCTGCGTCGACGGAAAAATTCCATGACGATTTCTGTTTCCGATCACCAAATCGCTCTTCGAGTTTATGGTAGTTAGGTGCATACTGACTTGCATTGAGATTCACGTTTGCCAGGTCTGCTAACTTTAGGTTTGCGCTGCCGGTTGCGGCCCAATCCTTATTGTCGATGGGATTCACAACGCGTAATTCATCTACCCACATCGTTGTACTCAACTCATTGGGGTATCGCTCGGCTGGATTTGCAATACCTAACCCAAAAAAGGAAACCCGTGTCAGAATCGGATTTCCTTTTATCACATAGGTGCCATTCGGATCGTTCGGCGCAGGGAAGGATTGCCTTTCTGTCTGGCGCGTCTTGTCCCGAATCTCCTTAATTGCTGTAAGATCGGACACAGTGATCCTGAGATCCTGCCACCCTCTTAGCAACGGACGTCGATATTCATAATAGTTAGCAGAATCCGTACCGAACCTGATGAAGCAGTATGCAGGTGGCGTTGATCCGACAGCCACGCTGCTTGGCATTGTGTTGTCGCCATTAATAAAGAATGCCAATTCGCGGTAATAGAATAAATCCCACGGTTGAAAAATTCTTACTGCCATCCGTTCTTCACCGTAACGAAGATTGGTTGTGCGCACAACAATAGATTGCTCGTTATAGTAAACCTGCTGATAGGGGTCGGGGTTTTGGAGTTGCTGCGGTGGCGACACACCCGGAGGCATCGTATAGTAGTCTGGTGCTTTGGCATTTTCCTCGCGATTCACATAGGTAATAAGTAGAATGGAATCGGTTTTGCTGATACCAGGCTGAAGTGTGTGCCGACTCAGCCAGTACGAACCAACAACATTCCAGTCGGCAATTGAGAGTTTGACGAGACCACCACGAAACGCAACACGCACGTACTGAATATTCGTGAAAAGCGGATTGCCAACGATAGTGTCGGGCTTTCGAATCGGGATTCGGAACAGATACCAACCCTTATCAGGATTTCCACCAACTATCTGCGAATTCGTAGCCGGATTGGGGTCGAGCTTAACTTCGTAGCGGAAATAGGAATTATCGAGCGCTATTGTCTGACCATTATTAGTGTTTAGTATTTCAGTGTCTGGGAATTGCCCGAGTTCCGCCTGAGAAGCATTGCTCTCGTAGTTGTTGTATTTAAGAAAATCCGATTCCTGTTGAGTCTGTCTGTTAGCAGCAAAATTAAAGTAGTAGTCGTCGCGTGCCGGATCTACCTCGCGATTCAACGGATCGGGATATATCTGCTGCTCTACTGCATTCGATAATGTATCGATACCCACATCTTCGCCGATGTCTATCTGGTTGTTCGGTGGAAATTTGTCTTCAGTGTTTAGCTTGTTGTTGGGAATAACATCTTCGCTGATCTGCCCCATATCGATGTACATCCGGGAGCTTGGTTCGAACGCATCAAGACGCATCATAATTTCGATATACTCGATGTTCTCGTTATCGAAGTTGGTGTTGAAAGGCGAGAAGAGCTTCATCATTCCGCCCCATATCCTATCCTTGTTGGCGCTTATAAATTGGTCGAAGTCAGCCCGTACAGATAGTGAATCCGGATCGTTCCAACGCGGATTCCTGTCGTCGAGAAACTTTGGATTTGCATTATAAATACCGCGATGATATGGATCGAATACAACTCTGATTGGGTTGATGTTGCTTCGGCCAAGAATACGGGCGCGGTTTGGATACACATCAGCCTGAGGTACGTCGGGAACAAATTTCTGATACCAAAAGGAATGAGCGCGGTAGTCCATTGCCGTGGTGTCAGAAGACCACAATGATTGGTCTGGAAAGGGGCTTGTGTGCCTCCACAAGCCTGGAGTGAGCCCAAAGTTGATGGCCCGCCGAGCGCTTTCGAAATCGTCGACGTAGGCCACTGGCTTTTGAGCATCGCTCACCACAGAAGATGTACGCTTGTTGGGAGTCGGCGACGTCATGGCCCATTCTCCCTTAACGTTAAACGTCGATGGCACCTTTGTGTCCAGCATCGGCAAATCATCGAGCGCTCGCGTAAGCCATGGTAGCGTTGCATCGAGTTTTGTATCAAAGCCAAGCATCAAATTTGCATTCGGCTCCTGATTTGGCTGAACACGATCGATTACAGCGGCCTGATCATAGTTCATCATCGTCATTCCAATGGAGCTCGTAAGGTTTCTTCGCTTGAAGAGCTGATAATCTGCCCGGAAGCCAACAAGCGTCCTTGTCGTAAGATTGAAAATGTCGTTCGCCTCATACGAAACGCTCAGGTTGGCATTCGGTAATGTAGCGCGCGGATTCAGGAGCGTGAGCGTTCCGGTGTAGTAATCAACTGTGTAGTCGATTGATTCTTTCAGATCCCGGCCGTCCAACCTGACGCTCACTGATCCCGGAGCCATATTGTATCCTAGCTGCATTCTGCTGCCTGTAGCCGATCCGGAAGCTTCGCCACTGATGATGAATCTGTTTTTCGCAGCATTGAGGCGAGCTGCCTGATCGGTGGTATCATAAACTTCGTTATAAACATATTGCTCTGCCAACTGCGGATTCCCCTGCTTGGCAAAATACTCTCGCAGTCCATCGCGAAATGGTTCAAGACTCGGAAAGATAATCTCTCCGCGCTGGGCATTAAAAATTGGAGGGCGCGAGTCGAACTTACCGTCAGGAGGCGTGGTTCCCGTACCGTTAGTTACCTGATCTAACCTAAAAATAGTTACAACCTTGTCGGGCGCCCCTTCCAAAACATCAGATGAGTCGTTGTTCTTCCGCAGATACCACATCCGGATATTTGCATCACTACTCACACCGCTCAAACCAATGGAGTATCGGTTCTTCATCAAACGGCGCCAAATTGTCTTGAAGCCAGGCTGCATTTGCGGCCGCGCAATGAGTTTTAAGATGATTGTATCCTTCTCCTTGGCATTGGCACCCAGCGTGCCGTAGTACAAATCATCTTCATTGGCAGTAGTAGGACCTTCGGTGCGGTATGATACCGCATAGTAGCGGTCGGATCTGAGGTTGAGAACTGTTACCGTACCAAGGTTTAGGTCAACGTCGAATCGCTTTGGATCCAGCCGGACGAAGCGACCCTGTTCCACCGAACCAGACTTAATGGGCGTCTGTTTAAGCGCATCCGGATACCGTTCGTTTTGCAGAAAACGTATTGGATCCAGTTCAGCAAAAGCCACTGCCTGGTTGGCCTGAACCTGTGTGAGAGAGGTTTCCGATTCCCATACC
>JAGVJW010000296.1 GCA_020050895.1 bacterium
CCATCACTCTGCGGGCCACTACTGCGCTGCGGGCCACCACTCTGCGGACCACTGCGTGGTGAGCCTCTGCGTTGCCGTCCTTCTTGATTTTGCCCTGGCTGAAGGTATGGAGCATTACGTTGTCCGGGTCGCTGAAAGCGTCCGCCTCGGCGTTCCTCCCGCTGTTCTGGCTGGCGCGGGCCATCCTCCATGGGTGGCCGATACTGGCCAGGCATGGGACGTCCATGCTGGCGCCCCGATCTGTCTGCTCCGTGTGTTTTATCCGATCGAGTCGGCTGCTGGCGGCCTGAATGCCATTTTCCTTCCTGAGACCGACCCTGTCTCAATCCACCTTGATTCTGTCCTCTGGGTTTGTGGAAGTGCTGCTTCTTGTCCCCTTCCGTTTCATGACCATTAACGAATTGCGGGTTCCTGCCCGGAACATAATCGGAGTTATAGGCTGAGGGAGGACGCTTGCCAAGCGGCTTCTTCTTACGCCGTGCAGGTCCAAGATCCATGGCGCTTTCATTCGTCAGCGGCTGTTGTTCTGGGTCACCGTCCTGGGGCTCGCGGCGCCCACGTCGGTTACGACCGTGTTCTTGCATATCTAAAATTTGGGTAATCCTTATCTATTTCGCGGATCGAAATAGCAAAGCGTGCATTGAAAAAATATAATGCACGAACGTGGATATCTGTTTCAAAGATACGAGGGAAATCAAAGATTCCGCCACTTGATTGTGCATCCAATTGCCTTTGTCATTGATGGTTCTACAGGTTCACCTTTAATCATATTGTCGATTGCATTCTCTACAAAGCGGGTCTCCACTTTCGAGGAATCATTTGCATTGTCGTCAATCGCGCCGATATAAGTGACCGTAAATTTTGAATTGATGTTTTGAATCAGAAAAACATGGGGTGTTCGACGGGCTCCGTATTTCATTGCCATTGCCTGCGTCTCATCAAGTGCATAAGGAAACCTGTATCCACGTTCAGTTGCTCGCTCTTGCATAGCCGAAAAAGAATCTTCTTCTGCAATGGTTGAATCATTAGGATTGACAGCCAATACAGGCCATCCCTTGCCCGCATACATTGTATGAAGATTCATGATTCTGTCTTCATATTTTTTTGCAAAGGGGCAAGAATTACATGTAAAAACAAGGATGATGCCTTTTGCATCTTTAAACGTTGAAAGGCTTATGCGCTTGTTATCGATGTTTTTGATATTGAAATCAGGTGCAACGTCTCCAACTTTGACTCCGTCGGGAAGATCGGCTGCGCTCATTGAAATGGCTGAAAACATTGCTATCATCCAAGCCATAAGTAAAGATGTATACTTCAAGGTGTACCTTTTAGGAAATCTGAGATTTTATTGTTTAACTCGACGTAGGAAAATTCCTGCTCGAAAAATTCACGGCGTCTGGTTGAAGATTGCACGAACATCGTTGCCGGAATTGCGCCACTCCATGATGAATCAACTCTGTCTATCCACAGGTGGGGCTTTAATTCATCCAACATCAACACTTCGGATCGCAGCCTGAGACTATGTACAAATGGACTAACCTTTGTGTAAAGAGTGCTTTTATCGTCGATGCTCACAAGCAAGACCTTTACCGCATTGCCCTGATTCTCGCGAGCTATGCTGTCAAAATTTCCCAACTCTTTCACACATGGTTTGCACCACGTGGCCCAGAAATTAACTATGTAAACAGTATCTCTTCCGCCCTCAAGCCTCGATTCCAGATCATCAAGGGATATCAGGGGGATTGTTAGTGAACTAAGTATTGCTAATAACAGAATCAACAATTGCCGTGCCGATTGGTTTCAATAAAACAGGGTTGTCTGTGTTAACTGGAGTACGCGATATCTTCCCACCTAATGGAACTGCTTGTAAGCGATGTTCCGCATAAGGGAGCATGAGACGCTCAATTTCGTCCCTGTCGATATCAGAAAGCCAGGTGCTCCGATCAGCTTTATCTATGACGACTGGCATGCGCAATTTGTTGTTGTGAATGTACGACATCAGCTCATTTGCATCTGTTGTCAGAATTGAAAATGTTTTCTTGTGTTCACCAGAATTTTTGTCTGTCCACTCTTCGAAAATGCATCCCAAGGTAATTAATGCGTCGTGAATGCCCCTTACCAAAAAAGGCTGCTTTGAATTTTTTTCATGTCGCCATTCAACAAACCCATTAACTGGTAACAGTGACCTTCTCCTGACGATGGCCTCTTTAAAGGATGGTTTCACAAAAACTGTATCGCTTCTGGCATTCAGTGTTTTGTTGGCGATGTCGGATGCTGCATCGAAATCCTTAATCCATCGCGGAACCAAGCCCCATTCAAGAATCTGAATTGCATCGGGACGCTCCGATGTAACCATGGGAAGCTCAGGATGCGTAAAACCCGAAACGTTGAAGTACGGCTGGTAGGCATCAGCATCATCAAACGTTGCCCCAAGATCTGTCTCGATTTCGTGTGTGCCCGCAAATATTGAAACGGTATAACACACTAGTGAACAATCTCTGCGATGTGGTCTTGATTAGATTGACCTGTAGATATCGAACTTTCCATCTGTGACTGTAATGATGTCTGCTGAAGATGAGCTTTTAAACGAACCACTGAACGTCCCCTTTGCCCGGCCACCAGGAGCGTCCCACTTAGTAAGATCGATTTCGCCGCTAAGAGACATGTAAGACGAATTACCGGATGCGGAAGATATCACAAGCGTCATAACCGTTTGAGCATCAACATCAACGGTGTACTTCTTCACGTCAGTGCCGTTTAGAATAATTCCTATGGAAAACACTTCGCCGGTTTTATTAGTCAATCCGGTGAAAACAATATAAGCGCTACCTGTTTGGGTGGAAGCATCCGATGCTGAATCGGCAATAAACCCTTTGAACGAAGCATTAGTGTAGCCGCCTCCGGATACGTTGAATGAATTGGTTGAACTCGTGTTTGTTTCGGCCGGCTTTACAGGATCGCTGCTGCAGGCTATTGTAATACTCATTACAATAACGGCCATTGTAAAAAAATGCAGTTTCACGACAACCTCTCTGTAAATGAAAGACTAGGAAAAAAATGGGTACAATACGATTACGATCAGCACCACAATGCCAGCCATCATGAGCAAGGCATAATTCTGTGCGATTCCGGTTTGCAAGCGGCGCAGTATCGAGGCAGAAGCTGCAACAGTGCGAGCCGAGCCATTGACAATTCCATCAATAATAACAATATCAACCACCTTCCACAAGAAATCACGCGATGCGATGTAGATCGGGTTCACAAGCAGCATCTGATAAATCTCATCAAGGTACCATTTGTTCCATAGCATCTTATAGAGGACAGAGAATCGTGCCGCCAATAGGTGCGCTCGTTCAGGTCCAGCTGCATATAATGATCGTGCAAGCAGAATCCCCGACACTGCAATAACCGTTGAAATTCCCATTAGCGCCCACTCAAGCGAAGAGTACTCGCCAACATGGGCCGGGAGTAAGGCCTGGGCAC
>JAGVJW010000092.1 GCA_020050895.1 bacterium
TATTAAAACTACAAACCATGTCGAACCCACCAGAAGCCCTAAAGCGATGAACAAGCCAATGATGCTTCCTCCAATGATGAGCCGACGGCGCGTTAATGGCTGCTCCTTTCTGTCCATAAAATCAACGGCAAACACCGGATTGATTACGTATGCAACTATCAATGATGCTGTAAGAGCAAAAATCAATACCGAAGGTAGGTATACCATGAACTTCCCAACCAAACCAGGCCAAAACAGCAGGGGAAGAAGGGTGCCAGAGTTGTAAGTGTGCCTGCAACAACTGGAGCAAACACTTCTGCAGCAGCATACTTTGCCGCCGTCTTGATTTCAATGCCTTCGCGTTTGTGAAGCCTGTGTGTGTTTTCAATAACAACAATGGCATCATCAACAATAATTCCCATTGCTAGAAGAAATGAGAACGTAACTACGATATTGAAGGTGAAGTCCATTCCCGGCAATACCATAAATGCAAGGAATGATGAAAGGGGCGTTGCCATGCCCACAAATAGCGCGTTCTGAACACCCATAAAAAACATCAGAACGAGCGTAACCAGAATGAAACCGATGATAATAGAATTTACAAGGTCGGCAATGCTTGTGCGTGTCGAGGTCGACATATCATTGGTGATTACCACAGAGACGTTCGCAGGCAGCTTCTCCGAAGTGTATTTCGAAACCATTTCCTGTATCTTGTCGGACGCATCAATAAGGTTTTCACCGGCCTTCTTTAATACCGATAGGGTTACAACGGGCTTACCGTCAAGTCTTGCAAAGGTGAGTTGTTCCTTGTTAGTTTCAACCACGTTTGCAATGTCTCGCACGTAAACGGTGTTACCCCGGCCGGACTTTACTACAACTTTTTCAATTTCGGGCGCAGTGTGAAATTCACCGCTGATTTGCACATTTCTTCTAATACTGCCGCTGGCAAGTTCGCCACCGGAAATATTTACGTTCTCGCTTCCTATCGCCCTCGAAACATCGTCGAACGAAACGCTTAAGGTTTGCATTCTGTTTGGATCGAGGTCAACCCGAATCTCCTTATCGAGTGCGCCGATGATATCCACTCTGCGGATCTCCTTCATCGACTCAATCCTGTCCTGCAATTCGTCTGCATACTTCTTCAACTTGTCCAAGCCAACATTTCCTGCAATGTTGACGAACATGATGGGGAATTCAGAAAAGTCGACTTCCGCTACGTCGGGTCCCTTTGTAATGTCGTTGGGCAGGTCTGCTTTCGAGCGGTCGACGGCATCCGTCACCCTCTGCTTTGCAACTGTTGGCGTGATGTCGGTAGAAAACTCAACCGTGATGATCGATACGTCTTGATACGACTGGCTGGTAACTTTTTTTACATCTGCAATACCCTTGATTTGCTTTTCAATCTGACGTGTGATCAGGTTCTCGACATCAACGGGCGAAGTTCCGGCGTTTATCGTTGTTACAAGGATGGTAGGCACCACAATGTCGGGGAACTGTTCCTTGGGTAGACGCTGGTACACCATGGCACCTATCAATAGAATCAGGGCCGTGAGTACGTAGATCGTAGTGCGGTTTTCAACAGCCCACGCCGTAATCGGAAATGACTTGTGTATAGACATAAAATTCGATTGATGGAGAGTGTGACTATTGAATGATCCGAACTTTCTGCCCTTCGGCTACCTCCAGCATGCCCCTGGTTATTACCTGTTCTCCGCCCCTTAGGCCAATTATTATCTGAATATGAGAACCCGATGTTAGGCCTGTGGTCACCCCGATTCGCTTTACGGTTTTGTTATCGTCAACAGCATAGACGTACTCTGAACCGTTCTCCCTCATTACACTTTCAATTGGCACACTCAACGCCGATTCAATCGTTTGATCGTTGATTCGAACTTTGCACGTAGTGAATGGCTTTAGTAACGGAGGTACTCTTGGAAGCATCGTTTCGACTCGAAATGTTCGGTTTGTTGGATTAACAACTCGTGAAACCAATGTTACCCTTGCCTGAATAGTATCGGATAGTTCCGGAAAGATGACTGTTATTGGAGCGCCAACTTTAACAGTAGCGATATATGGCTCGGCAAGATCGGCTACCACCCGCATATCTGATGTATTCACTATTGTTAACAACCTGATACCAGGCATTGCAATCTCACCCTCCTTGGCCGTTAGATTGTCTACATATCCTGTTGTTGGAGCTTTGATTCTGTACAACATCAGCTGTTCTTCTAGCGACGACAGCCTTTGCTCAAGTGATTCCTTTGTTGATTTTGCCTGTAGGTACTGAATCTCACTGCCTGCCTTCTGATCGTAAATGCGCTTCTGCTTTTCGTATACAGTTGTAGCAAAAGAGAGCTGTATTTTCACCTCTTCGATCGCCTTGCGTGTAACTTCGGCGTCTAATTCGGCAATCAGTTGTCCTTTTGTGATAGCCTGTCCATTCGAAACATGAATCTTTTCGATTTGTCCCGATGCTTTCGGCAGAATGTCAATCGAAGACCTACTGTCAATTGTGCCCCTTACATCAATGATATGCTTGAAAGGGGCTTGCACCATCGTCATCACAGTGACGGGAGTTGCTGCATCACTGCCATTTTTACTACCTTGCTCGTTCTCCAAACGACGAATTTTTTCATCTAATGTCGCTCGCTGCGCTTTCAATGATTCAATGTTGTCATCCTGCTTACATCCCAGCGCAAAGACGAATATTAAAAGCAAGGCAAGGATTGGTCGGTGATTCATCGAATACCCTTTGGAGTTTGATTTGATTTAGACATTCCGCGGATCAACATTCTTGTGGTGTTTACCAGCAGCTGTTCGACATTCATTTTCTGCCATTCCGGGGGCAGTACATCATTCTGTGTAATCACCATTATGCCTTTCATGATGATCATGATTTGCACTACGATATATTCAACGGGTTGGTCTAAGCGATACATTCCGCTATCTACCCCCTCCTGAATCAGTCGCTGCATGACTGACATCATGCGAACATGTATTTCGCGAAATCGCAGCGCCACGTCACTATCGTCATCCGGATCGCAGCCAAACAACTGCTTAACATTAAGGTGCGTTATTATGCTGTAGAATAGTTCGTTTTCGTGAGAAAACTTGTAGAAGGTGCGGACGACTTCGAGCAATTTCTTGTCAGGCGTCTTTTTCTTTGCAAGAACATTTTCAATTTGGACAAGTAGGCTTTCAAATTCCTTTCCTATCAATGCCGTTAATAATTCTTCACGATTTTTATAGTAGAGATATAGAGTACCTTTCGCTAACTCAGCGTCGGCAGCAATCCTGTCCATTGACGCGTGCTCCAACCCGCAATCAATAAAAACACGTCGAGCAGAGTCGAGAATTTCGCTTCGTCGAAGTTCTCGTTCTCGATCCTTTCGTTCCCTTACACCCATTTCGTTACGGCTCCACCATACTCATGTAGCGGTCGCTAACATGGCCAACAGTCCTGTCGTAATCTGACCGGGTTGAATAATAATCGAGGAGGGCGGACAACCTATTTACACGCGCACGAGCAAGCGCCACCTCTGCGTCGTTTATTTCCAACAGGCTGCCAGTTCCTTCTGTGTATCGAATGCGGGAGATATCGTAGCCTCTCTGTGCCTGCTCGATTGTTGATTGCTGAGCCTGGATCCTGTCTAGCGCTGATCTCATTTTGTTTATGATCGTTCGTACCTGAAGACGGATTCCATCTTTCAACAGCTCATATTGCTGCCGAACAGTTTCGTAATCGGCCTGTGCCTGCTCTACCTTGGCCATTACACGAAGACCGCTGAAAATGTTAAAAGTGAATCCGATTCCGACTACTGCAGTAGACGCTGCTACCCAATTGGTATACGTATCGGATTGCCCCTGGTTGGACCAACGTCCATTCAAGGAAAGTGTGGGGTAGTACTCCGACCTTCTCACATCAATGATCCTGTCCAGTACTTGCTTCTGAAGCTCCAGCGTTCGTAACTCATAATTGGCACTCATGGCGGCCTTAAAACTTGAGTCTTCAGACGGAACAGCTTCCGGATCGGATATTCCCGATAGCACTGGTCGAATTGTGTCGGAAAAATCAAGATCCAAGTACTGCATCAACGCCGAAACAGCATTTGCGTAACCGGATTTAGCATCGGTTACTGTTGGCCTAATATTATCAACAGTTACCTGAGCACGGATCTTATCAAATTCCGCTACTAGGCCTTCGGCGAATAACTTTGAAATGTTATCGTAATTTTGCTGTGCATTGTCTAGAGTGCTTTGCGAGATATCTGTAAATTCTTTGGATGCAAGCGCACCATAGTAACGTTTTTTAGTTTCTGTAACAACCTCTGCAACTACAGACCTGAACTGTGCCCGAGCTGCCTCTGAGTATATATTGGCTGCGCCTATTCCAGTGAAAACCGCACTATTAAACAGGACTTGAGAAATACTCGCGGTAACATTATAGTCATTGTTCAAAGCAAACCGAACGGGTGCAACTCCAGCCGATGGATCGGTAAAATTTGGAATAAAGAACACTGGGGCAAGAATATTGCGATTGTAATTGGCAGCAAGAGTCAATGTCGGCAATGCATTCCCCACCGCCTCTTGCGACTGAGCGTCTGCCTTAATAACAGCTAATCGCGCTATCTGAACATTCTTGTTCTGCTTTAGAGCTATCTGTACTGCCTCGTCAAGCGATAAATCTCTGACGTTCCCGTAAGCAATAACACCAAATGCAAGCAAGAAAAGGCTGATTGTCGAAATCCTCAACAACATACATGTACCTCGGATGCAGTGATTCCTAAAGGTTTACTGAATAACGGTCACAAAATTACTACTGGTCAGTTAATATGCAACAGTTAAAATTCTGCCTGTGTGCGACTTGCACCGTAATTGGTTGCACCTATATGAGGACTAGATGCATGATATCCCGAAACTTGAGCACTGATTCAACCACGATTGTCGCTGCTGTTGGTGGAAAGTCACCAATCAGAATGGTTTGCACTCCGGCAGCCCTCCCTGCCAAAGCATCGCTCAAATTGTCGCCAATAAACCAACATTGCGATGGTGTAAGCGTATTATTTTTAATGGCTTCGATTAACATACCCGGTGCAGGCTTCCGCCTCTTACTTCCCGATCCCTCTAGGTCGGTACTCACGTAAAGCTCATCTAAAGCAAAACCCAAACGACTTTTAAGCTGACCCTGCATAAAGTTATTCACATCCTCTAACTGCTTCAGCGTCATCAACCCCTTACCAACTCCCTGCTGATTCGATACCATGATCAGTAAATACCCCATCGTTTTTGCATGTTTCAACACGTTTAATATTTCATCAATAAATACAAATTCACTGGCGACCTTGATGTAGTCACCGTCGGCTTTGACATTAATGATACCATCGCGGTCGAGAAACAAAGCCTTCATTTTCTAATTATATTTAGGTTTGCGATTCTTCAGCAAGAAAGAACTTCGGTGCATGTTCCTCATCTACTACATCCAGGAATCTGCACGGTCTACCAAGAACATCTGAGTATTCACCTTCAATTAATACTGTGGGATAGCTCATAATTAGCCTTTCTTTCGCTCGTGTACATGCCACATACAACAGTCTGCGCTCTTCTTCAAGCAATGCCTCAGATTCAGCGCTCCTGGCAGACGGAATCCTACCCTCGTTAACCCAGATCACAAACACAGTATTCCACTCGAGTCCTTTCGCAGAGTGAATGGTTGATACGGTTACGAATTCATCCTCTCCATCATCACTTTCAATATCATCGAGTGTTTGGTTAGGAGGCTCTAACGCTATATCAGAAAGAAACGTCTCTACAGAAGAATAGCGTGAGCAAATCGCCATCACTGTTTCAATATCCTTTGACCGTTTTTGGAAGTCAGTGTATGTTCTCTCCATAATCGGTTTGTATAAATCGTTAAGAAACACAATCCTATCCCGAGGGTCAGACATTTTGCTCGCATCGCTAAATGCTCTTCTCAACGTTTCGATTGTCATCCCAACCTTTTCACCGATCCCATGAAAATTCTCACTGAACGGATCAGTCATCTCTGCAATCTGATCAACAATGGTAGCCGCCACCTTTCTCCCCACGCCTTTGTGCAAGATCAACGTTCTATACCATGATATCGCACACTTTGCATTTACGGTTATCCTCAACATGGCCAGAAGGTCCTTGACATGAGCAGCCTCTGTAAAACGCAGGCCTCCAAATTTTCTGTATGGAATGTTTGCCTTAGAAAGTTCTATCTCCAGATCGAACGAGAGGAAGCCTGACCGCATCAAGACACCCATTTGTGACAATGGTAGTCCGTTCTCATGCAGTTCGAGTATCTGCTGAACAACAAAGGCACTTTGCTGTCTCTCATTGCTGCATGCCACAAGAATCGGTTGTTCACCGTCCTTTCTGTCGCTGAATAACTCCTTGTTGAACATCGTTGGCGCATCGGCAATAATCTTATTGCAGACATCAAGAATTGGCTGTGTACTCCGATAGTTGTGTTCGAGACGAATGATCTTACACGAAGCAAACGAGTCCGGAAAATTGTGGATGTTTCTGATGTCGGCGCCCCTGAAGGAGTAAATGCTCTGTGCATCGTCTCCAACGGCGACAACATTTCCTTCAGACCCGGCCAGTCCCTTTATAATTTCATGCTGCAATACGTTCGTGTCCTGATATTCATCAACCATAATAAATCGGTACTGATTCATTAATGCCGCCGAAATTTCATTCTCTCTTGTCATCGACAACAAATGCAGCAGGAGATCATCGTAATCAACCACACTAATGTGCCGTTTGTATGAGTGATAGGCATTAATCACTTCGGAAATGAGATCGGACTCGTTGAGAAATTGGGGGAATTTATTGGCAACAACGTTAAAAAGAGGAGTCATCGTATTGATGGATGTGCTACTCATATCGAGTAGCGTACCCTTCTGAGGAAAGCGCTTCCCGATTTTAGCTACGTCGAACCTGCCCCTTACCATGTTCATAACGTCTTCCGCGTCAGACTGGTCGAGCACGGAAACAGGTGAACGAAAACGCTGCATCATCGAATAAGCAAATGAGTGGAATGTCCCACCTGCAACTTTATTACAGCGGCCATCGAGAAGACTTCCCGCTCTGCGCAGCATCTCGCGTGCTGCCTTTCGGGTAAATGTTAACAACAGAACCGACGTCGGATCGGCACCATCCTCTACTAGCCGAGCTACGCGATAGATCAACGTCCTGGTCTTACCTGTTCCGGCTCCTGCCAGGATGAGTGCAGGGCCAACGTTATGCATTACAGCTTCGTATTGCGCCGGATTGAGTTCATTTTCGTAAGCAATATTATAATTACTTGCGAATGCCGATGATGTTGTCTTTTTTAGGACGAGGCGCTTCACACCGTCAGTAGTTCAACAGTGACAGAAGTTCTGATGTAATGTGTTCGATACCTGGGATAACAACATCCATGAGTGTGCGATTGTACGGAATGGGAACATCTGCAACGGCCAGCCGCCGCACTGGCGCGTCAAGAAAATCAAAAGCTTTTTGGGAAATCGTTGCTGATATTTCAGCGCCGAAGCCGCACGTAATGCCATCTTCGTGCAAGACAAGGCATCTGTTAGTTTTTTTCACTGACTGCAGAACAAGATCGGTATCCCATGGAACGATTGTGCGCAGGTCTATGATTTCAACACTTCGATCAAGTTTTTCAACAGCAAGTTTTGCGCGATGAACCA